>CAMLIF010000144.1 GCA_946479985.1 uncultured Flavobacteriales bacterium | reverse complement strand
AATGGAAACTGAAGTCGGAGCAATTTCCTACACTTTAGATTCGGGAATCCAATTTGGTGATGAAATAAAATATGTACTAAACACCGACAACGGACTTTGGGTGAAACACGACACAATAGTGAAAACCTATGGTGAATTAACTACTCAGTTTATTGACGAAGCAAATTCTCAGGCTAACTGGAGTGGTAACTGGGCAACAACAACATCAGAATTTTACTCGCCAAGCCAGTCATTTACGGATAGTCCAACAGGAGACTACGCAAACAATGCAAACAAAACATTTGCTTTGACAAACGCAATCGACTTGACGAATGCAACTGATGCGGGTGTGAGTTTTTATGCGAAATGGGCAATTGAAACGGATTATGACTACTGTCAGTTCCAGGTTTCTACAGATAACGGAACTACGTGGCAAGGTCAATGTGGTATGTACACAAACGCAGGAACAGATGCAAACGGATCTGTGCAGCCTGATGGTGAACCAATCTACGACGGAAGTCAGAACTCATGGGTTTTAGAAGAAATCAGTTTATCCGACTATATCGGTGAAACAATCAAAGTACGCTTCATCCTTAAAGCAGATGGCGGAACAAGAGATGATGGTTTCTACTTCGATGATTTCAAAGTGTTGTATAACATTGACGATGCCGGATTGAACGAAACGAATATTTCCGAGGCCTTTATCGTACCAAATCCAGCCAATAATCTGGCAATAGTAAGTTTCCAAAACCCGGTTTCAGATGCAACCGTTTCTGTTTACGACAACAATGGAAAACTGGTTTACGAAACAGCCACACATCAATTAAGCAATAAAATCGAATTCTCAGTTTCCAACTGGAACGAAGGAATTTACCATGTACGCGTTTCAGGAATCGACAATATGTTCGCTCCAATGAAATTAGTGGTGGTTCACTAAGAAAAATAACTTTATCTTGAAAGAGCGGTCCGTATTCGAACCGCTCTTTTTTTGTATCAGGATTCTCTTTCATTTAATTCCCTCTGATGCAAAGATTACTTATTTACCGTGTTATCAGCCACCTACCAGATGGCTGTGGTGTATCCGGTTATATGTTTTCGTTGGTAATAATTCATGCGTCAGTCCTGTACTGAGCTTGTCGAAGTATAGGCGCATGTTTTATCTGTGCATCTGTGGGAATGAATAGTTGAGGATTTCTTCGAGAGCGTTCTATATCCCGCAAATACTTACTATTTTCGTGGTTGTAAGATCCTGAAGTAAAAATCAATGATGAAAAATAGAATTTGCCAGCTTTTCGATATTCAATACCCTATTATTCAAGCTGGTATGATTTGGTGCTCGGGCTGGGAATTAGCCAGTGCGGTTTCAAATGCCGGTGGGTTGGGAATAATTGGTTCGGGATCAATGTATCCTGAAATTCTGGATCAGCACATTCAGAAATGCAAAGCAGCTACAAATAAGCCGTTTGCAGTAAATTTACCAATGCTTTACCCGAATATTGAAGATCATATTCAAACTATTATCAAACACAAAGTTCCTATTGTTTTTACTTCGGCCGGAAACCCGAAAACATACACTGCCAGACTTAAAGAAAATGGAATTAAAGTCGTTCACGTTGTTTCTTCTGTAAAATTTGCACTGAAAGCCCAGGAAGCTGGTGTTGACGCTGTTGTTGCCGAAGGATTTGAAGCTGGTGGCCATAACGGCCGAGATGAAACAACCACTTTTTGCCTCATCCCGATGGTGAAGGAAAAGATCACCATTCCATTAATTGCTGCCGGAGGAATCGGTACTGGAAAAGGAATGCTTGCAGCTTTGATTCTTGGAGCCGACGCCGTACAAATCGGTTCACGTTTTATCTTAACCCCGGAATCATCGGCACACCAGAATTTCAAAGAAACTATCATGGGCCTGAATGAGGGCGATACCATGTTAACATTGAAAGAACTTACCCCCGTTCGATTGGTGAAAAATGAATTCTACAAAAAAGTAGAAGCCGCATACGAAGGCTGTGCAAGTCAGGAAGAGTTAAATACACTTCTTGGAAGAGGTCGCGCAAAAAGAGGTATGTTCGAAGGCGATTTAACAGAAGGTGAACTGGAAGTAGGGCAAATTTCCGGGTTGATTCACACCATGAAACCAGCCGCTGAAGTGGTTCAGGAAATAATTACAGAATATAAAACTGAGATTGCTCAGTTAACACAAGATAAATACCTTTTTTAATGATTCATTTCGATCGTTTTAGTTTGTCGAACGGCCTGCGGGTTCTTCATCATTTTGATGCAACTACTCCCATTGCCGTAGTAAATACATTATTCGATGTAGGTGCACGCGATGAGCAGGAAGAAAAAACAGGATTCGCGCATTTGTTCGAACACCTGATGTTTGGCGGATCGGCGAATATCCCTGATTTCGACGGACCCCTGCAAATTGCAGGAGGAGAAAGTAATGCTTTCACTTCCAATGATGTTACCAACTATTACGACACACTTCCGGTTCAGAATATAGAAACCGCTTTGTGGCTGGAAAGCGACAGGATGCGTTCTCTGGCTTTCAGCGATAAAAGCCTGGAAGTTCAGCGCAGTGTGGTGATCGAAGAGTTTAAACAGCGTTACCTGAATCAGCCTTACGGTGATGTATGGCTGGAATTACGTCCGCTTGCCTATACTACTCACCCGTACAAATGGGCAACGATCGGGAAATCTTTGAAACACATTGAAGATGCGACTATGGATGATGTGAAAGCATTTTTCAAGAAACATTATCATCCCGGAAATGCGATTTTGTGTATTGCCGGAAACATTAGTCTTGAGAAGACAAAAGCCCTGGTTGAAAAATGGTACGGAGACATTCCTTCGGCACCAAAGCCGGAGCGAATTCTACCCGCAGAACCCAAACAAACAGAATTCAGAGAAAAAACAATCGAACGTTCCGTTCCGAATAACACTTTTTACTATACGTTCAAAATGCCCGAGCGTAAATCGTATGAATACTATGTTGCCGATTTCATTTCGGATGCATTGGGAAGAAACGAATCGGCCCGCCTGTACACCAAACTAAAAAAAGAACAGCAATTGGTTTCAAGTATCAATGCTTATATTACAGGCTCTACCGACGAAGGATTACTTGTTATTAGCGGAAACCTGAACGATGGAGTTACATTCGAGCAATTCGACAAGGCACTTTGGAGTGAACTGGAGGCTTTCAATAACTCACTGCTTTCCACAGAAGAAAAAACAAAGCTTCTGAATAAGATCAGAACCGCAAAAGAATTCCAGGAACAGGGCCTGCTTAATCGCGCAATGAACCTGAGTATGTATGAATTATTGGGCGATGCCAATGGGGTAAATGAAGAAAACATCCTTTATCAGCAAATCACTTCGGAGCAAATCAGGGAATTGGCCCAAACCATTTTGATAAAAACGAACTGCTCTGTTCTAAGAGTAAAAGCAATTGAAGCATGAGTATGAAAGCACAACCAGAGGTTCAGAAAATTGAACACATTCCGTTTACGGAGCCACTCATTTTTGATGTTACACCATCAGTGAAATTGCTTTGGATGAAAGAAGTTGCAAACGATACAGCGCGTCTGGAGTTATATTTCGATGCGGGATTAATCCGCGAAAAAAACTCTATTCCGAAAATTGTGAAAGCCCTTCTTTTGAGTGGAACAAACGATCAGAGTTCAACAGAGATACAAGAGGAAATTGACGGTCGTGGCGGATTCATAGATATTGACCTGGGAACAGAATATGCCATTATCAATATCTACTGCCTGAAAGATCAGTTATTGCCAATTGCCAATCAGGTTTTCATTGCCATTCAGAATCTTGCTTTCAAAGATTCCGAAATTAAGGATGTGTTGACATCTTTAAGCCAGGACTTTAAAGTGAGTAAACAAAAAGTAAAAAGCGTTGTTGGCGAAGCATTTCGTTTACACAGTTTCCAGGATCAGGAAGAATATTCCTGGAAAACTGAACTGGAAGACTTTTCCGAACCAAGACCGGCGCGTTACAAAACCTTTTGGAAAGAGTACTATCTGAATGGTCTGATCCGAATGACTTTAGTTGGAAATACTGAGCAGGACGAAGTTGATGCATTAATTGATCTGTTCGGAAAATGGTGTAAAGTTGGAAAGCCTGAATACGGTAGTGATTTTCAATCTACACCGTCACGTATTCATATTCCGGTTCAGGATGCCGTTCAAACAGCGATAAGAATCGGGAATTTCAGCGTGTCAAAAAACGATCCTGACCGACATTCTTTCGGGCTCATTAATACTATTTTGGGAGGTTATTTCGGATCACGTTTAATGACTAATATCCGCGAAGACAAAGGCTATACTTATGGTATTGGTTCGGGGGTAATGGATTATCAGAACGGAACATCATTTGTCATTATGACCGAAGTTGGCAACGAAGTAGTTGATGCAACGCTAACCGAAATCAAAAATGAAATTGAACGTTTGAAAACAGAAATACTTCCACAGGAAGAACTAACATTAGTGAAAAATTACATGATGGGACAGCTTTTACGCAGTGCGGATGGTCCTTATGCGATGTTAGATCTCTATAATTCTGTTGATATGCATGATTTGACGCTGGATTATTACGATCAGGCTATCCTGAAAATAAATTCCATCACAGCGGAAGAAATTCGTGAGATGGCACGCAAGCACCTTAATTGGGATGATTTTGTAATTACAACGGCAGGTTAATCGTTGTTTTTATTGAAATTTTCTTCCAATCAGGTTACAACTAATTCCATTTCTTCACGTTATTAGAAAGTAAGTGTCATTGATGTTAAGAGCAGTATTCATCCTTCTATGTGTTTTAGGAACTTTTCAGGTCCGTGCAGATCATGCAATGGGCGGGCAAATTACCTGGAAATGTAACGGGAACGGCTACGTCTTCGAATTAGTATTTTACCGTGACTGCAACGGTGCAGAGATCAATACCATTTCGGAAAACATAGAAGTCTGGAACCATCCTTCAGTAGGAAACATTCCCGTTTTGTTCATTAGCCGACAAGATATTTCGCCAACCTGTACTGCAGTTCCTTCTTCACCGAATCCGCTTGCATGCGGAACAGGAACAGGTGGAGGAAACGGAACCGGAGCAGTTGAAAAGATCGTTTACCGGTCAAACCCAATTATACTTCCAGGAGTTCCACCGGCCGCCGGATGGATCTTTACCTACGACAATTTCTCGCGCAACGGAAATATCAGCAACCTTCAAAACCCGATCAGCTACGGACTTACAATTTCGGCAACAATGTTTACCAGTGTGAGCACTTCTCCGGGTATCTGTACCGATAATTCTGCCGAATTCCTGCAGGAACCTTATTTTATCAGCTGCGTTGGCGAACCTTATGAATACAATTTACACCCTGTGGATATGGATCTGGATTCGCTCAACATGGTTTTCGGAACTCCCTACGATAATTTCACCGGTACTTTTGATCCACCGGCGAACCCTATCCCGGTTCCGTTTGAAACAGGATATTCAATAAACAGCCCAACTCCCGATGCTTCTTTTGGAGCAGGCAATATTCCGGCAGTGCTTGATCCGCTGAACGGTAATCTGACTTTTACTTCGAACATGGTTGGAAGTTACGTCATCAAGGTACAGGCTGAAAGTTACCGCCACGGTCAAAAGATCTCGGTTGTGGAACGTGAAATACAGGTTTACGTAAACAATTGCGCCGGAGTAAACACAGCTCCCGATATTGTCGGACCGTTTGCCGGAGCATTCAATACAACTGTAACTGCGGGAGCTTTGGTAAACTTTACGCTTCAGTCAACCGACGTTGAGCTTTTGCAGGATGGAACACCGCAAAGCAATTTCCTTACAACTACCGGAATAGAATTCGGAACACCATTTACCAGCAGCACAGGCTGTTTAACTCCACCATGTGCTTTCCTGGACCAGGTTCCGGCAATAAGCGGTTCACAAGGTGTTTCAACTGATTTCACCTGGCAAACAGACTGTGCACATGTTCTCCCGTCATACGGACTTCCAACCCTTTCCAGGGATTACACTTTTGTATTCAAAGTTCAGGATAATTACTGCCAGATCCCGAAAGTCACCTACAAGACCATCACTATTACGGTTGTAAATCCGGGAATTATTCCTGCAACGGACATCAGCTGTATCACCACCGCAACAAACGGCGACGTTACTATAACCTGGGACGCTGTTACGGATCCTAACGGGACATTTGTTGCTTACAACTTATACTCCGTTCAGAACGGACTGGAAGGAAATTATCCTTTCGGAACAACAAGCGCCACGGTTCCATCGCCCGGACAAGACCTGGATTTTTATGTCGGGGTAGTTTCCGGCTGTAACGGAAATGCAGAATTATTCAGTGACACACTTTCGAATGTATTCCTGACACTTCTGAATCCGGCAAACGGAACTGCTGTTTTAGACTGGAATACCCCTGTTTCACCTGCTACTCCACTTTTCGGAACCACTTGTGATATTCAGCGCGAATACCCTGCCGGAACCTGGACAACTGTTGGAACCGTTCCTTATGAAACAACGCATTTCATTGATACGATTGATATTTGTCAGGCATTTTTGAATTACCGCATAGTATACAATGCTCCCGGATGCTTCTATAACTCAAACATTGTTGGCGATCTTCTGGAAGACATGCAGACACCAAGTATTCCGGTCATTTCTTCGGTTTCAATTGACACAATTACAGGAAATGCGGTAATAAACTGGAACGTAAATAACCAGCCCGATACCAAAGGTTATGTTATTTACTGGGAAGATGAGAACGGTTTCATCGTTGAAATAGATACCGTTTACGGAATCAACAACACCAGTTACACTTATACAGGACCGGTAGACGGACCCCTAACCTTTTCTATTTCCGCATTCGATTCCTGTCTCAGCGCCGGAGCCAATCCTACCTATCAAACTTCGGCCAAAGGATCGCTGCATACTTCCATGTTCGTTTCGAACAGTATAAACAAGTGCAACTCATCTGTAGCTTTAAGTTGGACACCTTATGCAGGCTGGAACACAGACCTCGTTGATTACACCGTTTTCGCTCAGCAGAACGGCGGTGTATGGCAAAATCTTGGCAATACATCAGCAACAAGTTTTACTACATTTTTGGTTCAGCTGAGTAATTATTGTGTTGTTATCAGGGCAAATAAGGCCGACGGAACCGAAAGCTTTTCAAATAAACTGTGCTTCCTTGTAAACGCACCATCGCCACCGGCAACGCATTACCTGAGAGTGGCAACCGTTAGTGGCGAAAACGTAGAATTACGTCATCAGATAAGTACCGGAAGTAATGTTACTGCAATTAAATTCCAAAAATACAATCCGTTAAACGGCACGTTCGAAAACCTGGTTACTCTAAGCGCAAACGCAAGTACTTTAACTTATGTTGATACGGCAGTTGATGTTCATTATGAATCATATACCTATCGTGCAATTGTAATTGACAGCTGTGGTTTAGACGGAACTATCTCCAATCTGGCCAGAACCGTTTTATTAAAAGTCAGCACCGATCAGATCACCCAGATTAATCAACTGAATTGGTCCACATATATCGATTACGACGGTGGTGTTCTGGAATACCAGGTTTATCGTGGAATTGACGGAAATTTTGATTCAAATCCATTCGTTGTACTGCCGCCCACTGAACGTTTCGTGCAGGACGATGTTTCCCAAATGTGGTCGGCTACGGGTAAATTCTGTTATTACGTTGCCGCGTACGAAGCGGCCAATCAATATGGCATCCAGGAATTAAGTTCTTCCAATGCAGAATGTATTGCGCTTATTCCTTTAGTTTATGTTCCGAACGCCTTTACTCCGGAAGGATTCAACCCGATCTTCATACCGGTAGTTTCTTTCGCCGACATTAGCAAATATGAATTCTCGGTAGTTGACCGATGGGGGCAGGTTTTGTTCCAGACAACTGATATTACGCAGGGATGGGATGGGAAGCATCCGAACAACGACCGCATTGCCTCCAACGACGTTTACATGTATGTGGTGAAAGTAGTTGACGGGAACAACCAGGAGTATTATTAAATAACCCGGGCTTCTTTAGACT
>CAMLIF010000143.1 GCA_946479985.1 uncultured Flavobacteriales bacterium | reverse complement strand
ATCACAAATGATCCTCCTTGTGGAGTCGCAAAAGTTGCAAAGGTCATAGCTCCACCGTACGAATACGGAGCAGTTTGGATCATGAATCCGGTAGAGGCTGGTGCTGTACCGTTGAAAGTTGTTGCCCACGATCCTAATCCTGCATCGAAGTTTTGAGCTAGAATAGTTACAGGTGTAATTGGTGAACCGGTTGTTGAAGTTACAGATAAGTTAACCGCTTGTCCGTTACAGATATCTGTATCGGTTGCACTGGCTACAATTGCTGATGGATTTGGATTAACAGTTACAGAAACAGTATTTGTTGTAGCACATCCGCCATCGGTTGCTGTAACCGTGTAAACGTATGTTCCGGCAACCGTTGGAGTGATTATTACAGGATTTCCTGCAACTGGTGTTTCAGCACCGCTTCCTGCTGTACTTCCCCAAGAGTAAGCATAGCTTTGGAATGGAGTAGGGTTTGTATTTGCTGCTGTCAATGTTACACTTCCATTCTCACAAACAGAAGGAACAGAAGCTGAAGCAGAAACCGCATCTGGCGTAGATACATTTACTGTAACTGCCGTTCTCGGACTTTCGCAACCTGTTACACCATTTACTTCACTTACATAGAACGTTGTTGTTACTGAAACTGTACTAGTGTAAGTTGTAGAAGTACTTGTTTGTAAAGCACTACCACCTACAGCAGTTGGATACCAATTGAAAGTTGGAGTAGGAGCACCAGTTGTAGAAGTAACCGAAGCTGTTGGAACCTGAGTCCCGCACTGTGCAGAGTTTGTTGCAGTAACCGCACTTGGAAGCGGGTTAACAGAAACAGTTGTTGTTGGTGCCGGACTATATACACAACCTGATGATGTAATAGTTGCAGAATAAGTAGTTGTTACGGTAGGAGTGACAGGTAAAGGATTTGTTGTACCTATTGTTCCCACACCGTCAGACCATGCGATTGATTGAATTGCAGGAGCAGTGTTTCCTGATAAGGTGAACGTTGGACGAGTAGATGATGTCCCATTTGAGTTCGTTCCCATACATGCCTGCCCAGAAGAAACAGCAGGAAGTAGACAGCCTATCGCTGCGTTGTCTGCATAAATAGCTAATGATGACGTGAAAGCCAATGCCGGATCTGTAGTTACAGCGCTACTTGTTCCACCCGTATTGTTATTGGTATAGCAGAATGACAACACTACATTCGATGTCCCGTCCCAGTTAAATGGTGTAGAGAATGTGTATGTATTTAAACCCGCGGTCAATGTTTGTGAAGCATTTGAATATACGGTCGTTAACCCTGAAACGATTGCGGTATTGGCAACAGCTGCGTTTTGCGCTGTGTGACCGGCACTAATCGAGAAAGATCCCAGCGTAGCAGTTCCAAGTGTTGTAATATTTAAAGAAAGAGAAGTAATATTCCCAGATGCGAATCCCATTGCTGTTAATTCGGAAGCACGTAGAATATATTGGGTTTTTACACCGCCATATCCATGATAGAAAGGAGAAACAGAGGACGAAGAGCTCGTTCCGGACCCAGCCCCGGTTACAGAACTACCAGGTTTGGTAATTGCAGCCGTTAAAGTTGTGCTTGTTCCTGCACATATTGGTCCAGCAGGTGAAGCAATTGCTGATGCAGTTACGCCCAATAAAGGCTCGTCTGAATATAAAGTTCCAGTATAAGAACCATTTAGTCCAATCGAGTTTTGTGCAGCAACACCCCATGCAATAACCGCATTAGCAGGAGTCGGCACAGGAATTGTTCCTTCCCAGGTAGATCCCGAAGTATTTGTCATAACGATGTTGGTTTGAGTCACACCGTTTACAGTATATCCGATAGTAGCACCTGTAATTGTGCCGCTTGCCGTAGTAATATTAACTGAAACCAAACGAGCAGCTGCAGTACACTGAATAGTTGTCGGAGGAGTTACAGAGTTTAACGTGATTTGAGGCGCAGGGCTGGTTCCTGAGAATTCGTAAGCTCCAAGATCAGGAGTGGCTGGACGTGCTGCACCAGAATAATCTGTTGTAACTGTTCCAATCGAAGCACCACCACCTTCAACTTGAGTAGTAATACCTGCAACCGGACGCAAGAAATCTGAACTTGAACCTGTCAAACTTATAAAGAAGTTCCCTGCTGTTCCATAACCAGCACCTATAAAGGCAGCTTCACCAGAGAAAGAGTTTGCTTCTCTTGGCAGCATGGCTCCCTGATAGGAAAGCATTGCCTGATATGGAGTTGTTCCATCGAACATGATTAAACGTGTTGCAGATGGTGTTCCGGCGTAAAGCATATTGCGGTTCGAAGAAGCAGCAAAATTGTTCAAAGCTGTTCCCGAACGGCGAAATGCAACGGTGCTTCCCGTACCGTTAGGAGTTGATAGGTTAATTATTATGTTGTTACGTAGATCTAACGCTGCAGTTGTTGCTGTTCCACTTGCTGTATGAAAAAGACCAGATGTTCCGAAATTTGTACCGGAACTTGTTGCGTTTAATAAAACAGTGTTGTAGTAAACTCCTGTTGCTGTTGATCCGGTAGAACCAGTTAAACTAATTCCGCGAATGACATCATTTCCAGATGCTATTGATGCAGTAAGATCTGAAATCAGGTTATTATGAACCGTAACTGCTGCTCCGTCTGCAACTACAATTCCATTAACAGAACCTCCTGCGTTGGAGTTGGAAAGCGAATAGATTTTATTTCTGAAAATTGCATTTGAAATACCTGAAGTATTTTGAATACCTGTTACAGCAGAAGCTGCAGTAGAAGATAATCCGTAAACCTGATTGCTATAACAATTTACATTTCCGGCTGTCCCATCTCCAAGTTGGATGCCAATTACCTGAGCACCGTTGGAAATGTTGAATACCTGATTTCCTGAAACCTCACCGCCGGTAGCGCCGTATCCATGGCTGATCCCATAAACAGGGGAAGTTCCTCCTGTAAGATTTGAAACAATATTGTTTGTTATGTTCTCTATTTGGGATGTAGATGTGTACTGACGTATACCGTAAATATTTGTTGCTCCTGTCACTGTAAGGTTCGAGAAGTTGTTATTCGTGATAGTAGCTGTTCCACCTGTAGGAGATCCAAAATTATAATATCCGTAAAGAATACCAGTCGCTCCGGTTTTGCTAATTGTACCAGTTGTGTAATTCCCTGAAATATTAAAGGTATTCATTGCACAGTTATTGTTAATCAGATACAATGTACCCGTGGTATTAACTGTTAGTGCGTTAAAATTATTTCCTGTAATATTACTTGTACCGTTGGCGGTTGCATGTTGAATACATGTTACGTTACTGCTACCAGCAATTGTATGTCCAATATTTGAAAAGGTATTGTTCTGAACATTAATTGTTGAAGTTGTACTTGAGTTAGTAGCATCAACATGTAATGCAACAATTGCTGAATTAACACCACTTTGAACTGAGATTGTGTTGTTAGAGACATTTGAAGTGAATGCTGCGGTTGGAGCATTTGTGAATGGCTGAAGGTAGATTCCTCGAAGAGTACCAGCCGTTGTACCTCCAACTGAACTTGTAACCGTATTATACTGGATGTTCAGATTGATAGAATTTCGTACGACTATTCCATTCACCGATCCTGAAACATTCGCATAACCTGAAAAAGTTCCTGTCGAACCGTAATTTGTAATTGTATTTCCGTTAGCTAGTATTAATCCTCCAATATCAATTCCATTATTTTGATCAGCAACGGCTGTAGGACCAACAACAAGAATTCCTTGATTGATGTTACTGATTGTATTTCCGTAAATTTTCAAACCATGGTTACCGCCATTGGATCCGGTAGCTGTTGCCCCGGTTGTTGGAGCTGTTGCAGTATGGGTGGCGTTTGCATAGATACCAAAAGTATTTTGGTACGTTCTGACTAGAGTGATTGTGTTGTTTTGGATAGTAATATTCTGAGAGTTATCAGTTGCTGAAGCATAAAGCAATGCAATTCCCCACTCTGTCATATTGTTAGTTCCTCCAGTCGTTGTTAAGTTTGCAGCGTTCTCGCGCAAATCAAGTCCCGCAATAGTAACATAATCTGTTCCAATGATTTTAATGATCCCATCATTCAGATTACCTGCCGTAAGTGCTGCAGATGCAGTAATTATCGGTTTGGGAGCACCGCCAATTCCTTGAATAGTAATCGGATTTGCTGCGGAACCTGTTAACGTAGTTATTGAGTAACCACCGGCAGGTGCTGTTTCTGTATACCCTGAAGCAACATCTAATGTTACCCCACCAGGGCCAACTCCTTGAGCGTTCAAGTCTGTAATAAAGGCAGCTATTGAAGCGTAGTCTGTGGGAATCGTTTTCGTTCCGGTTAACTGAGCTTGCGATAACTGAGTCGATAGTAATAAGGCCAACAGGGCTAGGCCAAACTTACCGACATTTCGTAAGTATCGATTTTTCATAAATAAATGTGTTAAGAGGACAAAACTCAACAAAAAACAATTACCACACAATAGAGGGAAATTTGTTTTTTCTTTAACGAGGAATAACTAGAGTGATTTAAGGAACAACTGATTTAGAGAAGTTAATAGCTTCTCACCTATAGCTCAATAAAAATGGGGATTTTGATAAATTAATTAAATTACTGACGCTGTTATTTAATGTGAATATTATCACATCTTTTTTATTCATTATTCAATCTTTTTAAAGTGTTGATTTTCAAATGTTAATAACGTGATCTTAATGTATTAATTCTTTCATTATTGTTCAAAATCAAAGAAAAACGATTTAGCAAAATTATTTCACAGAATGTGAATATTAAGACAGGTGCAGATTCATAGCATAAACGAAAGAAAACCAACTCGTTCCAAATGAATTTTAACTGAGCGCTTGCAAATTCAAATTTATTTACACAATCTTTGCATCGTCATTCTAAAGCGTAGATGACATTTGTTTATACAGAAGAGGCGAGAGACGGACTCACAGACCCTCTGGCAACCAACTTTAAGTCCCGAATGCTAATATGCTTCGGGGTTGGAAAACCGGTGCCAATTTCCGATTCCCATTTGGGGAGAATATAATTAAATGTGCTATGAAACAGTCAGATTTTAATTGGAAAAGTGGTATTGCTGATCTCTCAGCTGCCAAAATTGTTGTATCGTCTTTTTTTCGAATGTGTTGCTGCTAAATCTCAACAAACAGTATTCATTAACATTCATAAGACATGTCAACAAAATATGCCCCGTTCCTGCCAAAGGAAT
Organism: uncultured Flavobacteriales bacterium; assembly: GCA_946479985.1. The sequence goes on along the minus strand of CAMLIF010000143.1, from coordinate 2,944 downwards.
ATACTTTTCGTTTTAATAAAACACTCACTCTCGAATCGGGAGAAGAGCTTGTAAATCCTCTCCTGGCCTATCAAACCTGGGGAAAACTCAATGAAAGTAAATCAAATGTAGTTTGGGTTTGTCACGCGCTCACCGGAAATCATTTAGTACACGAATGGTGGGACGGACTTTTCGGTGCCGGGAAATTGTTCGATCCGAAAAACTATTTCATTGTAGCAGTAAATGTGTTCGGAAGCTGTTACGGATCAACCGGACCGCTTTGTTTTCAAGCCGATAATAAACGCTATTACCGTGAATTCCCGCTAGTAACGATTCGGGATATGGTGCAGGGATTGGAAGCGGTTCGCCAGGAACTGAATCTGGCTAAAATCAAGGTGCTTATTGGTGCTTCGGTTGGTGGACAGCAAGTCCTGGAATGGGCATACCAATCTCCGGAACTTTTTGAAACCATTATTCCTATTGCAACCAATGCTGAACATTCGCCATTCGGGAAAGCGTTTAATGAATCGCAGCGCCTGGCAATTGAAGCGGATGAGACCTTCTTCCGGGATGAATTTATCGGTGGGAGAAAGGGATTGATTGCAGCACGATCTATCGGAATGTTGAGTTACAGAACGTATGAAGGTTATCGTATCACCCAGTCGGAAAAGGATGAAAATCAATTCGACCATTTTCGTTCTCCTTCCTATCAGCGCTACCAGGGTGAAAAACTCGCAAACAGATTCAATGCCTATAGTTATTGGTATTTGTCGAAAGCCATGGATTCGCATAACCTTGGGCGCGGACGTGGCGGATTGGCTGCCTGTTTGGAGAAAATTATTGTTCCGGCTCTCGTCATTGGGATCGACTCAGATTTACTTTTTCCGCTCAGAGAACAGGAATTTCTCGTCGATCACCTTCCGAATGCCGAGCTGGCAGTGCTTTCTTCCGATTTCGGTCACGACGGTTTCTTAGTCGAATTCGAAGCACTGGAGAACCACATAAAAGTCTTCCTTGAGAAGCAATCCTGTAGTAGATCTCATACTTCTATCACTACAGGATTGAAAAAAGAATTATTGAAGTAAAAAACAATCCTGTAGCAGATCACATATTTAGATCACCGAAGGATTTTAAAAACAAGATATTATGAAAAAACAATTGACTATAGGATTATTTGGATTTGGTTGTGTAGGAACCGGATTATATGAAGTGTTGAACAAAACTGAATTGCTTCAGGCGCAGATCAAGCACATTGTGATTAAGGATTTATCTAAGAAAAGATCGATTGATTCGTCGTACTTCAGCAACAACGCTGATCTTATTTTGAACGACTCTGAAATTAACGTCGTGGTAGAATTGATCAACGATAGTGATGCTGCTTACATAATCGTAAAACGCGCTTTGTCATCCGGAAAACACGTTGTTTCGGCAAATAAAAAACTGATTGCTTATCATTTGGATGAGTTGATTGCCCTGGCAAAAGAAAACAACGTTTCGTTTTTATATGAAGCTTCCGTTGGTGGTTCTATCCCTATTATCAGAAACCTGGAAGAATATTACAACAACGATTCACTTTCGTCGATCAGCGGAATTGTGAACGGAACAACGAATTATATTCTAACAAAAACAGGAGAAGGACAATCGTTTGACGAAGCACTTTCTACAGCGCAGGAATTGGGCTTTGCAGAATTGGACCCGACTTCCGATGTAGACGCGTTTGATGCAAAATACAAATTGGTGCTTCTTTTGAAACATGCTTTCGGTTATACCGCCGACCAATCTCAAATCTGGAATTACGGAATTCGTCAGCTGAAAACCTGGGATGCAACTTATGCGCGTGAAAAAGGATTGAAGATCAAGCTGCTTGCCTTCGGAACGCGGATCAACAACCAGGTTGTTGGCTTTGTTGCACCGCATTTCATTCCGGCGAATCACTTTGCTTATAATGTAGAGAACGAATTTAACGCGGTTGTTGTTGAAGCTTTATTTTCAGACCGACAATTATTTTTGGGGAAAGGAGCCGGAAGTTATCCGACAGCAAGTGCCGTTCTTTCTGATATTTCCGCCTTACAATTTGATTATGCTTATGAATACCGGAAATCAATTTCGCAGGAACATATTGAGTTGACAGAAGATTTCAAGCTGCGGGTGTATATTTCTGCCGATTCAAAAGAAGCTTTGGAGAAAATCAATTTTATTGAAACCTCGGAAGTTTATCACGGAGCAAATCACCATTTCAAGATTGGGTTTGTAGATTTTCAATCGATTAAGGATTTGGATCTGAATAACGAAAACAGCCTGTTCTTAGCAGTCTTGCCGAATGGTGTAGAATTGAATGATCAGAACGAAGAATCGTTCTCACAAGCAGAAACAGCCGAATTAGTTTCCTAAACTTAGCACATGAAAATTGAATTAAAATTAATAGAAGAATCGTTTGTATTAGAGGCGAAAAATGAAGAAGGAGTTACTTTTCAGATGGATGCTGCACCGGCAATTGGCGGAAAAGGAAAAGGAATGCGTCCAATGGAAACGTTGGCGTCTTCTCTGGCCGGTTGTATGGCAATCGACGTACTTTTGATACTCAGAAAACAACGCCAGGAAGTCACGCATTTCGAAATTGAGATCGACGCTAAACGCAAGGATGCAGTTCCGGCTTCGTTCGAAACAATTACGCTGATTTTTGTTGTTAACAAAGAAGTAAACCTGGAAAAACTCGACTCAGCGGTTCGGCTGGCGCATGAAAAATATTGTTCCGTGTCGCAATCTCTGGATTCAGCTATTCATATTAATACAGAAGTAAAGCATAAATCATGACCGATTACAGAAGTGAAACGCTCGCTATTCGTTTACAATCAGAGCGCAGTCAGCAAAAAGAACACAGTGTTCCTTTATATTTAACAAGCAGTTTTGTTTTCGATGATGCGGAACAAATGCGTGCTGCCTTTACAGACGAAATTGATGTAAA
>CAMLIF010000142.1 GCA_946479985.1 uncultured Flavobacteriales bacterium | reverse complement strand
CATCTTCCATACGAATCATGAAAGTTGCTGTTAATCCCGGAACTTTAATTTCTTCTTTGTTTGATTTCGCCCAAAAACCATTATCCAAATAGTTCTTTTCAGGAGTTGAAGCTCCGGCAATTGCATCGTATCCACAGTGGTGGTTTGTTAAGACCAATCCTTTGTCGGAAATAATTTCTCCGGTACAAAATCCACCAAAAGAGATTACTGCATCTTTCAATGACGACTTGTTGATTGAATAGATTTGTTCCTGAGACAGGCGCAAACCGTGTTTTTTCATGTCTTCGTAGTTTCTTCCAAGTAAGAACGGAAGCCACATTCCTTCATCGGCACGAGCACTGTTACCAAAGGTAAACGCGAACAATACCAATCCAATTATTAGTTTTTTCATCCTGATTTAATTCTTTTAAAGTGGGCTAAAGATAAGAACTTTAAGTACGGGGAATTTGTCTGAATTGAGAAATGTTGAAAAGTTCTCCACGAGAGGAAAAGAGGAACAGATGCAAAGAGGAATAGTCTTTGATCCTTAATAAGATCTTTGAGTAAGGGATACTACTATTTAAGACTCTTCCTCTCACTGACTTTTCCTCTCTTTCTCTATTTTATTTTCACTTCATCCAAAAACATCCACGTAGGATTCCCGGCGCTGATATGCCATGCAGGAAGTTCTCCGAAGTTCAGAGCATGAATCTTCAGATATTTCGCTTCAGTTGGAACGCAATCTATCATTAATTCGAAACGGCCCTTAGGTTCTTTAGGCGAAACGTTCGAAGTTACTCTTCCCAACTTCATGTAGGTAATACCATCCAATGAATATTCTACTTCAATGGCTTTAGGAACCATAATCCATGACTTGGAATCCTGCAAACAACCAAGCGACAATCCTGAAACTGATTGTTTTTCTTTTAATTCAATCACAATATCAACGTCTTTGTTGTTGAATCCCTGCCATTCCGTTCCGCGGTATTCGTCGGCCCCGGTTGTGCCGTCAAGCAAGTTTTGAATTCCAGCTCCCGAATAATGATTTTCATATTCAGAAATTGATTGAATTTTACCGATTGATGTGAATTGAATAAAGTTATTCTCAACTACCGGGCTTTCGAAAGAACCATCAGCTTTGCTTAAAACAACTTTTGCCCGCAGATTTGTGCTTTGAGTAATATTGATAGGCTGCGTGTACGGAACAAATTCGCCTTTATTGATGGAAACATAAATAGTTCCTTTTTCAACACTCAATTTATCAACTTCAATCTTCAACGATTCGTCAAAAACCAGGTTTTCAGCCTTGAAATAAGGTACAGTCACAAAATTTGCCGGTGGAAGTGCATTGTTATCAGTTGTCAGCTCTGCCAATTTTTCGTTCGGAGTGTCTGACATTGTAAAAGTCAATTCTCCGCCGTCAACCAGCATATCCTGTGTTATAAAGAAATTAGTGATTGGCTCGTTGTTATACATCACTTTTTCTACATACACATTACTTTCATTATTGTTTGGAGCCTGAACAGCCAAATATCTATTCTGTAACTGAATAGTAGCATAATTGAACAACGGACTTCCTATAGTATAAGTCGGTGAGCCCGGACAATAAGGATAAATTCCCAAAGAACTCAAAACGAACCAGCCACTCATTTGTCCGCAATCTTCATTTCCTGAAAGGCCATCAGGAGCCGCGCGGTATTCATTTTTCATGATCGAACGAACCAATTCTTGTGTTTTATAAGGAACTCCTGCATAATTGTATGCATAAGCCATGTGATGTGAAGGTTCGTTTCCGTGGGCGTACTGTCCGATCAAACCGGTAATATCTGCCTGTTCTCTTCCTGACATTCCTGATTTGTCGGTAAACATTCTGTCGAGAAAAACTTCTAATCCTTTATTTCCACCATGAAGAATCCGCATTTCAGCAATGTTGTGCTGCGGTGCCATGGAATATTGCCACGCATTGGCTTCGGTGTAATGGTGATTTACTTCGTTTGGAACGAAATTAGGAAGCCACAATCCACCGTTTCTAGGTTGGAAAAATCCTGAATTTTCATTCCACAAATTCATGTACGAAGCACTTCTCAATCGAAATTCGTCTTCGATCTCTTTGTTTCCAAGCATTTTTGCAAATTCGGCAATACACCAGTCGTCATAAGCATATTCCAACGTTTTTGAAACAGATTCTGCTTCTGTTTCAGCTGAAATAAATCCATTTTTCCCATACTGCACTCTTCCATATCGATCTGATTTTGCAGTTCGAACCATATCAGCCAATAACGAATCGGGTTTTTCCAGTTTGATTCCTTTCGCATAAGCATCGGTAATAATAGAAACCGCATGATACCCTATCATACAATCTGTTTCGTTGTTTGATAAAGTCCACATAGGGAGAACGCCTGTTTGTTCGGCCTGTAAGCGAAAAGATTCTATAAAATCATGCGCCCGTTCCGGCTGTAAAAGTGTGTAAAGCGGATTCGCAGATCGGTATGTGTCCCATAACGAAAAAACGGAATAAACCGGTGTTTCACTATGAGAAATAGTATTATTGAATGTTCTGTAACGTCCATCCACATCGCTCCAAATACTCGGGTGTGTGAATGCATGATAAAGTGCTGTGTAGAAATTAATTACGTTCGCTTTGTTTTCCTGTGAAACTTCGATCTTACTTAACTCCTTTCTCCAACTAGCTGATGCAATTACCTGGTAATGGTTCAAATCAAATGAACTTATTTCTCTTTTAAGGTTTGTTGTTGCTCCCTGCACATCTGTTCCTGATAATCCTATTCGAACAGTTACCTGTATAACGCTGGCCGGGAATTCCAATACCATTTGATACTGGCCTTTTTCTTTATTGAAATACCATTTTGCTTTTGAGAAGGGAATGCTTGTTTCGAGGTCGAAATACAAATGCTGTTCTTTTGCCCAGGCTTCGGAAATGCGTTTTCCGGTAATGCGGGTATTGGATTCTTTCACAGCTTCTGTTTCGATTACGCGATCGCGGTATCCCAAATCAATTACAATGAAACGTTTCCCTTTCTTTTTCGGGAAATCGTATTGATGAATTCCACAATGCTCAGTAGCAGTTAATTTCGCCTGAATGCCATTTTGAAGTTTAACCGAATAAAACCCAGGTGTTGCAACTTCATCGTCATGCGAAAAGCCCGAACCATAGCCGCCTTTCTTCACGTAGCCGGGAACCAGGTTTGCTTTTTTTCCAACCTGGGGGATAATCAAAATATCACTGTAATCCGGAATTCCTGTTCCGCTCAAATGCGTGTTTGCAAAACCGTAGATAACAGAATCGGAATAATGATAACCTGAACAACCGTCCCAGCCTTCAGGTCTGGTATCAGGGCTTACCTGTGCCATTCCGAACGGAACTACTGCTCCGGGAAATGTATGACCGTGCCCACCGGTTCCAATAAATGGATTCACATACACGTTCGGATCGAAAGGGGCTCTTTTCTTTTGCGTTCCATACAATTGTGATTCAGCCTTATCCGACAACTTTTGTAATTCAGTTACCTGTGAAAATCCGATAATCGGAAATATGCACGTAATTACAAGGAATAGTTTTAAGAATTTCATGCGTGTTTTGATATTGAATTCCAGAATAAGGCTGCTGCAGTTCCTAATACCGCTGCGTTCCTGTTATGTAAATGAGAAATGCGGATCTCAATTTTGTTTTCGTAGATCTTTAAGATATTCGCTTCCATGTATTGCTTTACTTTCTTCGCGAACGAATCACCGCTTTGAGCAATTCCACCGAAGAGCACATAACATTTCGGATTGGAGAATGTTGCGAAATCTGCCAGGGCTGAGCCTAAAACACGTGCTGTATAATCAATTATTTCATTTGCAAACAGGTCACCGCTGTTCGCATCTTCAAATACATTTTTGGCTGATAAAGTTTCGTGTTGGAACAGGCTTGAATGGGCTTTGTTTTCAGAATCCAATTCCATGACACTGCGCACAATTCCGGTACTGGAAACGTATGTCTCTAAACAGCCCTTTCTCCCACAACCGCAAACACGTCCGTTGGGAACTACTCTGAAATGACCGTATTCACCTGCTAGTCCGTCGTGACCAACAATCAGTTTTCCTTCAATAAAAACACCTGAGCCCAATCCGGTTCCAAGTGTAATGGTTACAAAATCTTTCAGATCCTGGGCGCAGCCAAAAAGGTGTTCGCCCAAAGCTGCGGCATTCGCATCGTTTGAAAGCATAGCAGGACAATGGAAACGTTCCTCAAAGAGTTCGCAGATCGGAACAATTCCTTTCCAGTTCAAATTGGGCGCAAATTCAATGTTCCCGGTAAACAGGTTTCCGTTTGGTGCACCTATCCCAATTCCAAAGATTAAATGGAATAGCGAAGTGGCTTTTACCTGTTTGTATATTTCATCAACCAAATCACTTGGCTGCGCGTATTCTTTTGTTCGAATAGAAGATTCAAAAAGAATTTCTCCCTGCCTGTTCACCAACCCGAACGCTGTGTTCGTACCACCAATATCAATCCCTAAGGCAACGTGTTCAACCATATTACAAAAATTGTAAAAAAAACGGCAAAATAAACCGATTTACTAAACTTTTTAGTAGTCCGCTTCCGAAGTTGCGAACCACTCATTTTTAAATGCTTCCAGAAAACTCTCCATCAGAGTATGTCGTTCTGAAGCCAACGCTTTTCCGGTAGTTGTCTGCATACGATCTTTCAGCAACAATAATTTCTCGTAAAAGTGATTAATAGTATGACTTTTATCGTTCGCATAATCCTCGAAACTCGTATGATTTGCAGGCTCTAACCCCGCCTGAAACAACTTTCTGTTTCGCGCACCGCCAAAGTGAAAGGCCCGTGCGATTCCAATTGCTCCTATTGCATCCAATCTATCTGCATCACGAACGATCTGTAGTTCAAGTGCGCCGGTTTCATCGGCAACACCGGAACCTTTGAACGAAATCTTGTCGATTAAAGGCGCAACAGAGTCAATAAACGCGGCATCAAATCCTATTTCATTCATTACTTCTCTCCCAACCCGCTCGCCATCGTTATGAATTCCTCCGTTGAGTTTGTGATCAGAAATATCGTGCAATAATGCCAGCGCCTTTACCAGGTCTCTATCTCCGCCTTCAGTATTCTGAATAAGCAAAGCTGTTCTTGTTACACGGAGAATATGGTCAAAATCGTGGTCGGCGTGCTGCGTTTCAAAACGGCGTTTTACTTCCGCCTCGAGTGTTTGTAATAGGGATTGTAAATTCATTGCGTAAAGATAATGAATGTAGTGACAGGTCGCGACCTGTCACTACATTATCCACGACCTGTCAACATATTTGCATTTTACGTAAAACTCACTATCTTTGCACCCTGCTTATTCGTTAGGCAGACGTTAATTTATATTATTCATCAGGTTTCGAACCTAAACATTAACAGAAATGGCAACACGTATTCGTTTACAACGTCACGGAAAAAAAGGTAAAGCAATTTACCATTTAGTAGTAGCAGATTCTCGCGCTAAAAGAGATGGAAAGTTCATCGAGAAATTGGGAACTTACAATCCGAACACTAACCCGGCAACAATCAACATCAATTTTGATTCAGCTGTAAATTGGGTTGGTACAGGTGCAGAAATGACTGAAACTGCTCGCGCAATTCTTTCTTACAAAGGAGTATTGTACAAAAATCACCTGATCAAAGGAATCGCTAAAGGAGCGTTGACTACTGACCAGGTAGAAAGCAAATTTGCTGCTTGGGAAGCTGACAAAGCTAACAAGATTCAAGGCAAAATTGAAGGTCTTGGTAAAGACGCAGCAAGTGATAAAGTTGCTCGTTTACAAGCTGAGGCTGAAGCAAATGCTGCTAAAGCAAAAGCAATTGAAGCTAAAAACACTCCTGAAGTAGAAGAAGCTCCTGAAGCAGAAGCTGCAACAGAAGTTGAGGCTACAGAAGAAACTGCTCCTGAAGTAGAAGCTGCAACTGAAGAAGTTACTGAAACTCCGGCTGTTGAAACTGAAGCTCCTGCAACTGAAGAGGCACCAGCAACAGAAGCTCCGGCTGATGAGGCTCCTGAAGCTGAAGCAGAAACTAAAGACGCAGAGTAATTAAAACATTTCTGAATGCAAATTAAAGATTGCTTTCAATTAGGTTATATAGCGAAACTTCACGGATTTAAAGGTGAAGTTTCGCTGTTTTTAGACGTTACCAATCCGTCTGATTACGCTGGCCTTGATGCACTGTTCATAGAACTGAACGGGCAATTGACCCCATTTTTCATTAAATCACTTCAACTGAAGAACAAAGGTTTTGCTGCCGTGAAACTGGAGGGTGTTGATACTGAAAACGACGCAAAATTATTGCTTCGTAAAAGCTGTTATCTGCCAATTTCTATTTTACCGGATCTCGACGACAAGCATTTCTACGACCACGAGGTTATTGGTTACGAAGTAATCGACACACGTTTGGGTTCTGTTGGAATTTTGGAACAGGTAATAGATTTATCTGTGAATCCTTTATTACAAATCATGAAGGACGAAAAGGAAGTTTTGGTTCCTTTTGTAGATGATTTGATCCAGCGGGTAGACCGCAAAAACAAACAGCTTCATATTTCTGCGCCGGAAGGATTGATTGAGATGTATTTGGGATTGTAATGTCCATCTTCCGTTTCAAACATTTCTACATTCATCAACAAAATTCTGCTCTGAAAGTAGGCACTGATGCCATGCTCCTTGGAAGTATTTGCAATTGGGACTCTCCTACCCGCTTATTGGACATTGGGACAGGAACAGGAGTTTTGACTTTAATGTGCGCACAGCGCTTCCTGTTTCAGGGAATCCTTGGTTTGGAAATCGATCCGGAAGCAGCTAACGAAGCAAGACAAAACGCATCTGATTCCCCTTTTGAATCGCCGATAGAAATAGTTCAGGAACGAATACAGGATTATCAACCGGAACAACTGTTTGATGCCATAATCAGCAATCCGCCTTTCTTTGAGAACAGTTCCAAAAACGAGAGCAAACAATCCGAATTGGCGCGTCACACAGACACTTTGAGTTATTCCGATTTGATTTCAGCTATCAGCAGATTACTCAGCCCGGAAGGGAAAGCATGGATTATTCTGCCAAACTCGGCCGAAGATTCGATCAAGCATTTAACCGCGCAGAACAGACTTTTTATTTCACGACTGATTTACCTCGAAGGAAAACCGGGAAAACATGTCCGTACTATTTTCGCTATGAGTAAAGTTCAATCGGGAACAGTTCTTTCTAAGTTTACAATTCGAAATGAAGATGGTTCTTACTCGGATGAGTATAAAGAATTGACTAAGGAGTTTCATGATCGGGAATTATGATAATCCGAATTGTCAGTTACGAATTACTGATTCTTTTCAATTCCCGTAATCGTTTCGCTGCAAATGTATCACCGGGGTTCAATTTCACTGCACGTCGGTACAACGCAATCGCTTTTTTCGTATCACCATTCATGAAATATTCCTCGGCTTTCCATTTGATTTTTTTGTACTTATCAACTTCGCCGACAAAATGAGCCTCTTTGCGGAAAACTCCCAATTCTGCACCCTCAACGATCTCAAAGCCAAACAGCCCTTTTCTGATTTTCACATTGACTGAAATACAGCCGCGAACCTCTGTATCATGCGGAAAAACCAATTGCTTTCTCTGGTTCTTGTATAACGCGATCACATACGGATCACCGGTCCGCCCTCTTCTTGCTCCAAAATGATCTGTCTTAACCACTCTAAGAGTTATTTCCTTTACTTCCGAAACTGGCACATAGTAGTTCAAAGCCATAAAACCGAACATCAATAGAGCACCAAATGTAAATGTTCCGTGAAAGGTTTTTGCCCAAAACGGAGTTCTCCCATTTTTATAGTAACCGAGTCGGGTATTCAAGAAAAGAAAGAAAAGGAAACCGCCAAATACCCAAACTGTAATTGGAACTAAAACCGAAATGAAGGTTTTCCGGTAAATGAACATTTCCCAAATAATCAGTAGGAAAGAAGCCATGGTCATGGCGTACATTCCATTAATCTTCCTGGCCTTGATCTTTTTTCCTGGTTTCATTTTTTCGCTAAAGCAGCCTGAAGCATTCCGATGATTTCCGTTTGTATTTCAGTTCCTTTATCGTCGTTGTACCACTTTTGCAAACCGGTTTTCATTTCTTCGAATGACGCATTTCCATTGGCCAAACTACTGCGCACTTCTTCTGCTCCTTTTGGTCTCGGTCCCCAGACAAATAAATCATCGTGCTCTTTGGATTTAACAATGAGAATTGGAATTGC
>CAMLIF010000141.1 GCA_946479985.1 uncultured Flavobacteriales bacterium | reverse complement strand
TATGACAAAATTCGTAAGTACGTTTGTTCTGTACAGTAACTTTAGTTACATAGCCAGCCATTAGTGAATGATTTCTTTGATTAGGATATATGTGCCCATGATCAATATAAACCATCCGAAAATGGGTTTAAGTCGAGCAGCATTTATTCGTTTCGAGAATGCCATTCCAATGAAAATTCCTAATATGGCAAACAAAACAATCGAAAGGAGAAAAACCCAGTTGATTGCTGTATGGTGAATAGAAAAGGCGAAACCGGAAAGTGAATTGATTGCAACAATGACAAGTGATGTTCCAATTGCTTTTTTTATCGGAAGCTTTACAAAGTTTACCAATGCCGGTATAATAAGAAATCCACCTCCTGCACCAATCAATCCGGTTACAAAACCTACTAAAACACCTTGTAGAATTAATGAGGAATAACTGATCTTAATATTGACTTGCGATTCTCGTACTTTGGCTTTTTTAATCATGCTGTAAGCAGCGGAAACCATCAATAGGGCAAACAATACTAATAACAGGTCACCTTTTGCTACAATCCAATTACCTAAAGTAAAAATGGTATTAGGAATGGCTGGAATAACAAATGTTCTTGTAAGAAAAATAATGACAACCGAAGGTAATCCAAAAGCAATAACGGTTTGTTTATCTACAAACCCGTTCTTAAAATAACCTGAAGAGCCAACAACACTTGTTACACCTACAATAAAGAGGGAGTAGGTGGTCGCTAAAATGGTGTCTACATGAAACAAATAGACCAAAACCGGAACAGTTAATATACTTCCACCACCACCGATTAAACCCAGAAATATCCCGATAAAAACGGAAGCAAAATAACCGATGATGTCCATTGTTTTTGAATTTGTTGTGCAAAATTGCGTCAATCACAAAAACACTACAGCTACTTTAGTTACACAAGCAATATTTGTTTCATTCCCGATTGATGGTAACCATTATTCCGCAACTGTTTCAATAGTCTTGAAACGATAGCCCCTATAAAATAAGAGGATACAATATTCTCCTGCTTTGATTTTTCCGGGCAAACTCCACTGACCGGCAGAAGAGCGTAACATCATTACGATGGACAATCAATCAGTAAAGACGGATCTGAATCTGAAAATACTAAGCTCTAAATCCTACATAAAGAAATTAGAGATTTCTCACTCGTGAAAAGAGGAGCAATCGTCTTCATTAATCCACCTGATTTTATTACAACTGACAATCTGCAGTAGTAATTATATGCCGGGACAAAAATGGCGCAACCAATCCAATAACTAGATAACGACTTGAATGGATAGAAAGCATTGTTAGCCAGTATTCTAAGCCCGTTATGTCTTTTTGATCCACATATTTTTAACGGTTTGTAGAGAGAAATGTTATAAAATTAAATGAAAAGAAAATATTAGTTTAAACTATCATTTTAATCGTTTAGGGCCAGTAAATGTTCATTCTGAATTACCTTTTGGAAAAAGTTACGTCTCTTTATCAAGAGTATTACATTTTATGAGAAAAACAACACTATTACTACTGACATTCATATCCTGCATGAGTGTTTTTGCCCAGGAAGATGCAGCTATCCAAAAGTGGCAATTGTCGCATCCGGCTACTTTATTGATTTCTGCAGAACGTTACGCGAGTTTCAGTGATGAAGAAAAGGTCCTGATAGGAGCCGATTACATTCTGTTTGAAAACAAAGTAACACTGGAACTGCTTGAGCAATACGATCAAGCTAAGAGTACCGAAATATCGGCAAAAGAACCTGTTAAGGAAGAAGATCTGCAAGTTATCAAAGATTGGATAGCTGCCCACCGGGAAGTTAAGATCATTAGCCAGTCGGCTTATGCCGAGCTTGGTACTCAGCGTCTGCAATATTGTTTGGAACACCCTTTAGAGGTACTGATTCTTGAAGGAGAGTCTATTACCGTTAAAGACATTGAAGGTTATGGTCATTAATCGATCGGCCTAAAAGCATTTTTTATTCTACTATATTTTTTTATTCTACTACACATGTCTTATTTTCAACGTATAAGAACTATTTATCTTCGCACGGCTTTTGTTCGGAGAGCACATCAATTAACATTGCTTTTACTCACTGGCTGTTCGCTTTCCGCATACGCCCAGACAAATTCATGTAACAACAACGCCGGAGGTCAGATCCCGGTGAATAATAGTTGTACTACTATGTGGTTCGACGTCGACCATAACAACGACTACTGGGATGGAGCTACAGGTTGTGGAGCTACTGACGTGGATGCAACCTGGGGATGGTTCACTGCCGTGTCTACTTCAACGACTATTACCTACGATCCGATAACCGCGGGTTATGATCCTATCATTACTATTTTTTCAGCTGCATGTGACCCAAATATGACATCTCTTGCATGTGTTAATGCAGCCGGTAATAATGGAACTGAGAGCGTTGTTGTTCCAACTACAATCGGTCAGCAATACCGTGTTCGTGTTCAGGGCTCCAATAATACTGATTGGGCAGGAGATCTTTGCGTATTCAATACAGTACCGTTAGCTTCTGGCTCGAATACTACTTGTACAGCACCAAGTCCGATCTGTTCAGGCTCTCCAATCGCTTTTATTGCCAATGAAGGTGGTGCTGATGCGGAAGACATCAATCCCGGAAATGATTACGATTGTTTGTTCACTTCGCCGAATCCAAGCTGGTACTACCTGGAGATTGATCAGGCTGGAAACCTTGTTATAGACATAACGGCAGGTTCCGATGTAGATTATGAAATATGGGGGCCTTTCGCTAACCTGGCTGCAGCCCAGTCGCAATGTAATTCCTATGGTGTTCCTGAAGATTGCAGCTATTCTATTTCAGCCACTGAACAAGCTGTTGTAAATGGTGTTGCCAGCGGTGAAGTATATGTTTTACTTGTTACTAACTACGCAAATACAATCCAAACCATCAATATTAATGAAGCAGGTTCAAATACGGCCAGTACTAACTGTGCTATCGTTCCGCTTCCGGTTGGTTACTCTAACTGGGATCTTTCACTAGTAAACGGTGAGGTTCTGCTTATCTGGTCAACAGAATTCGAGAAGGACAATGCAAAGTTTTATGTTCAGCGCTCTGAAACCGGATCGTTATGGGAAACAATAGGAGTTGTTGACGGAAAAGGAACTTCCGATAACGCAAACGATTATTCCTTTACGGATAAAAATCCGCTGGAAACAGTAGGTTATTACAGACTGATGCAGGTTGACTACAACGGTGCCGCAAGTTATACATCTATCCTTGCAGCGGCCGGGAGTGCTGAATACGATCTGAAAATCTATCCGAATCCTGCAGTGAAAAGCTTTACCATTCAAACAAACGGTTCAAAGATCGACGAAATCATTCTTACAAATCTTGTAGGGAAAACCTATCCCGTTGATTACACTATAGAAGATAACAAAATTGTTGTGAACTGCGAGAATTATGTTTCAGGCAGTTATATATTAACGGTGGTTTCCAACGGAACAAAAATGACCGAAAGGCTTTTTGTACAAAACTAAAGAACTGTACTTATAAGGTTTGAAACGCTATTCCGGTATGAGCCGGGGTGGCGTTTTTTTGTTTGAATGTGGTTTAATAAACTGATTGTCCATTATCTAAAACGTGTTTAATCTCAGTGTGAAAATGAAATTTCTTCCCGGCGCACTAATATTTGAGGCAAAGGTCCTGTAATTTTTATCCAATATATTCTCACAGGCAACTTGCGCCGACAATTTGGAATTAAACTGATATCCGATTCTTAAGTTATAAGTGATCCAGCCCGGCATTCCGTCCACAGTTGCGTAAGCTAAATTGTCTTCCCCGCTATCTGAATAATCCGCTAATTTTTTCCAGCCGGAGTATTGACTGAAAAACTCGGTTTGCAGTTTTTTCCATGTAAATTGAAGAGAAGTTTTCCCGTACACCGGAGGAATGTGATCTAACGGTTTTTCTTCTCCTTCAACATAAACACGGCCATGTGTATAGTTAACAGAAGAACCAAAGATCCAATGTTTGAGAAATTGAGCTTTAATACTTCCTTCGGCACCGTAAACAATTCCATAATTCGCGTTTTGAGCTGAATAAACTTCTACATAGTTATCATTGTAAAAAGCAGTATCTGAACCGTTCAACGTAGCTGGAAGAAGAGCAATTACATTTTCTATTCTTGAATAATAACCTAGGGCTGATACCTGGATATTGTCTTTATGACGATAACTTACACCCAATTCTGCGGCATAAACGGTTTCAGGTTTCAAGCTGGTATTTGGAACTACTAACTTTCCGGAAGTACTGCTTGTTTCAACTACTGATTCAAACACTTTTGCCAAATCGTCAATATTAGGAGCTCTGAACCCGGTTGATCCGTTTAAAGAAACTCTGATACTTTTAGTCGGCTGAAGAATTATTCCCAGGTTACCGTTCAGAGCACTGTTGTTTTGTTTTACTTCACTATAAGGAAAAGGGTAAAATGTTTGATCATTGAATTTAGCGTTAAGCTGAACATAATTCCCCCGGATTCCGCCGCTTAAAATAATTTTATCCGAAAGCTCAATTGCATCTGTAATGTACAGTGCACCTGTTGCCATAAAAGATCCACCATCCGGATAACGGGTATCCAAAGAATTCAATGCACCTGTTACTATATTTTCTTTGCTGGCAGTCGATTGAACATCATCGTATTTAGCGAAAAGTCCGTATCTGATTTCATGTTTTCCCAATCGTTTCTCCAGATCAAACAAAAGCGTACTTACCATTACTTTCTCGTTTCTTTGATTTAAAAAATCTGATTTAAAGGCTCTGTCATGGCGGCTTTCTTCTATCCATTGCTGAGAAACATTCAGTTTCAGCTGATCATAGAGTTTACTTTTTTGTCTGATCGACAAATCATAACTGGCGAAAGCTCTGAACTGTGGTCCGTAATACCATTCCGAAAAGCGGGGGAGTCCATTTTTAGTTTGAGTAAGTCTGTCGTATCGTGAAATATCAGAAGAGTTTGAAAGCTGCATATTCAACGTATGTACAACACGATCATTTTGTTTAAATGCAATCTTTTGAATAATGTCGTACTGCGAGTAGGCAGATCCAATCTGTTTATTCCTGTTTGAATTATTCATCATTGAATCTACACCGTTGATACGTTCAACGTAGAATGTTCTCTCACCAAAATCTGAATACTTACTGTCTCTGACACTTCCCTGTGTTAAGTCGCCGAAGTTGGAATACGTAAAGCTTGTAAAAGACGACCAGCGTTTCCAGCCCAGATTCAAAGACGCATGTCCGGAATAACCGTTCGCCGCTGAAAAATACCTGCCGTATGAATTGGTTTTGATGAGCATGGAGTCGGTTTCAGAAAACTGCGGCTTAATAGTATGAAAATGCATCACGCCGCCAAGTGCATCTGATCCGTAAACAACTGAACCGGGTCCATAAACTATTTCTATACTTTCTAAAGCTGCCGGATCAATGGTCAGAACATTCTGAAGATGTCCGCCGCGGTAAATTGCATTATTCAATGGAACGTCATCAACCACAAGAAGAACCTTATTGGTTTCAAATCCTCTTATTACCGGCGAGCCGCCGCCCAATTGTGATTTTTGTACGAAAACCGCTCCGTTGGAAGCAAGCACATCTGCACTGCTGCTTTGATTCATTCTTTGTAATTCCGAATTCCGGATGATTTCTATTCGCTTGGGAACATCCGATTTCTTTTCCAGGAATCTGCTGGATGAAACGGTAACTTCATCCAAATCAATCGTTTTTTCATGCAGCGAAACAACAGTCAGTTCACGATTCACAATCCGGATCGGCATACTGATGTAATTCGGATGTTCGACTGCAATTTCAGCCGGAACAACTATTCCTGTTAAATCTATAATCCCAACAGAATTGGATGAATAGGTTATTGCGTTTTGAACTACAACAGCATTGGCAATTGGCTGATTGGTATAATCATCTAAAATTTGAAGTTTTTGCGAATGTGCTAACGAAGTCAGGCAAACGGCAAATGCGAAGAGCACTTTTGTTTTAAACATAGTGGAGGAAATAAGAAGTTTCTGACAATAGCTAACGATTTTGGTACGAAATAACCCATTTTTTTAGCAAACCCGCTATTATCCAAATACAACATTGTCTTCATTCATGAATTCCCACCAACCGAAGAACATCAGGTTTTAGTCGTTCTAATTGCAGTTTGGCATATTCCAATCTATTAATGTGTTGAACCGGTTATTTAGCTTTCAAACTTTTACGTTCAAATCTCATTTTGAAGTACATTTGAGAATTAATTGGTTTGTTTTTCTAAGTCTCAGCAATAGATAATCATGGCAGCGGAGTATATTACAATTTGTTTTTTTTCTTTGATAGGTTCCGGTCTGACGTTTTTTTCAGGCTTCGGGCTGGGTACTATTTTGGTTCCCATATTCGCCATATTCTTCCCTTTGGAATTAGCTATTTCATTAACTGCCATCGTTCACTTTCTCAACAATGCATTCAAACTGTTTTTGGTTGGTAAAAATGCAAATCGGAATGTTGTATTAAAGTTTGGTATTCCTGCAATCATATCCGCCTTTATTGGTGCGTATGTTTTGACGCTTATCTCCGATATGGAACCAATACATACTTATTCTATGTTTGACACAACCCGGAGCGTTACTATTACAAAACTCGTAATAGGAGCATTGCTTTTCTTTTTTGCCCTTTTTGATATAATCCCTAAGTTATCGAAACTGGAGTTTAACAAAAAGTATATCCCTCTTGGTGGGGTTTTGAGTGGTTTTTTCGGAGGATTATCCGGGAACCAGGGAGCGTTGAGAACGGCATTTCTTATTCGTGCAGGTTTGTCAAAAGAACAGTTTGTTGCAACCGGCGTGGTGATAGCTATATTAATTGATATTTCAAGGTTGGGAATATATTCATCGGATATTGTAAAACATTACCATGAACTCGATTATTTACTCTTAACACTGGCTGTTTTATCGGCGTTTTTAGGAGCGTATGCTGGAAATAAACTACTAAAAAAAGTGACCATCAGGTTCCTGCAAAGCTTCGTTGCAATCATGCTTTTATTGTTTTCCGTCCTGCTGATGCTTGGAGTTTTGTAAGAGCATCCCTGCATCATGAAGAAATCTTCCGGAGCTAATTTCTACTTCATTATGTGAATCCTACATCGATTTAGTTAAAACGCTAATAGCCATAATTCCATCTGATACGCATTCTCCGGATTACGATTAAAGAACCTGAAGAATCAATTGATAGTATAAGAAAACGAACTCATCGAGTTTGAGAGGTAGATAAATAGTGAGTTGTTCGCAATCTTTTTTAAGCTGCATCAAACTTTACCGGGAAATGAATAACCAAAAACCAGCAGCTCCGAATTCGAACAAAATAACCTGCTAAGTTGGAAATACAACATCCGTGTATTGTATTAAGGCAAATGTTTGAATTTTAAAAAGAGAATAGAAGTTTGTTAACTTTCGACCGTGAAAAATGTTGGTTTTCAGACAGAATGAAAAACGGCTAAAATTAAACCAAAAACCAGGTGTTATGAACGGCAAACGACAAATGGGAATAGTACTTCTGTTCCTGCTCTTTATGTGTATAAATTTTACCAGTCTGGCCCAGGACAACGTAAAGAAGTACAATGCAAGAAAATTCCGCAAAAAACCAATTTGGATTGAAATGATGAACGATCCGAATGCGAACTATTACCAAACAATCGAAGCCTTCCGGGAGTATTGGGAAGATCGTGTATTGCCCGAAGAACCCTTTGAGAATCATGAAACAGATACCTTCGAAAGAGAAGTTGGTTTAGAACAAGACGAAGACTCAGAAGAAGAGCGTGAGCGCGAGCATGACCGCAAAGAAAAAAAGCAAAAACGAAAAGGAAAACCTGATGAAACCATGCTTTACGCATCAGAAGTTCGTGCATTTAAAGGATGGATGAAAGCCGTTAAACCCTGGGTTCTTGAAGATGGTAGTATTGTTTCTCCGGAGGAGCAGCAGCGAATCATTGATGCTCAAACCGAAGAGTTAAAGAAAATTGAAGAACTCAATACTCCAAAAAACTAATTTCCGATGAAAAGAATCATACTTATCTCCATATTGCTGCTGAGTTTGTACTCGCATGCTCAGTTGGCAAACTGGTCGCCTGTTCCCGGTGGAACAAACTTTCCAACCAACAATTCCGGACAAATTCATGGCTTTTGCAGAATCAGCCAAATGAAATTCCATCCTACCGATACCAGTAAATACTATGCGGTTACCGGTGAAGGCGGATTATTCCTTTCTTCAGATCAGGGTACCAACTGG
>CAMLIF010000140.1 GCA_946479985.1 uncultured Flavobacteriales bacterium | reverse complement strand
GTGACACGTTAGGCAGTATTGTATTGATTTTGGCAGGAATTCAGATTTATTTCATTGTATTTAAAAATAAAAAATCAGATAATCCGGGCACTTTAGACGAACCATTGGAAAATGAAACCCAGCATGCCTGATTTCTTGGCAAACCTCTTCAAACACAGATCTGAACCGGGCAAAATAAGGCTGATTTTTACCGGCAGATAGTGCCGACAGTGATTTTCTTTCTAATTTAGCCGAAATTTGCGTGATGGAAGAATACTTGTTAAATAAGATCGAAGAGCTTTCTTTTGAAAGAATCGGGGCAAACGATCCAATCTCTGAAGTACTCGATTCGATTACCACTGTTGAATTTGTAGCAGAAATTGAAGATGAATTCGGAATCGAAGTCCCATTTGATGAAATCGTTGAAAGTAATTTCAAAAATGTTACCCGGCTAATCGAATTCATCAAGGAAAAACAAGCCTGATGCTTTTAAAAAAAATTGCTCTCTATCACCTAGCACCTCTTACGGTTGCTAGCGGATTGGTGGCCCTTTTTATACAAATCACCTCCCCCCAAGATCAGGCTCAAATCATCAAATCCAAAACCATTAGTGGGCAACAGATGAAACAAAGCGGAATCCTGATGAATTACGCGGATGGAGAACAAGCTGAAATTGACCTCATAGCGAGTTTAAAAAACAAAAATCAACTAACCCTCTTCGGTTCTTCGGAATTCACTGGAACACCTTACGGATCTTACAACTTTTTACCCGACAGTTTGGGAATACAAACCCTGGGAATTGGTCATGCACACCACCAGGAGCTCAGCATTCTGTGTGAATTACTGGCAGCAAAAAAACACCTGAAAGGCTCCAAAATTTGTATTTTCCTGAGCCCGGGATGGTTCACAAACGATACTCCGGAATTGGACGGCGGAACAAACATTGAGGCATTTTTGGAATTTGTGCCGCCGCATTTCTTCAGCAATATTGCTTATGATAAAAGCATCGATAACAAATACAGATTACATATCGGCGAATTTATTAACCGGAATTACAACAAGATCAATTCGCCTTCCATAAGCATGAAAATCCTTAAGGAGGAATATTTGAGACCATCTAACAGTGCAATGCGCAACATGCAGATTAGCATGGAAAACAAGATTTACGGAACAAAAAATCCGCTCGCAGCTATTTACTCATACAACGTAAGTATGAATCCGGAGAAACTTACGGTACGCTGGAATAAAACCTGGAATGCCGCTTTGGAACGAACGCTGAATGAATTCAAAAAAAAATCAGGAAACAATGATCTGCACGTTTCCGACGAATATTACCAAAAGTTCCTTTTACAGAAAAACGGCAAAGTCATTTTTCCAACTATTGAACCGTTAGATATAAAAAACTGCCGCGAATTCAAAGACTTCAGATTATTGCTTGAATTATTAAAGGAAAACGACGTAGACTGCAGTTTTGTCATTCAACCCCTAAACCCATATTATTACAAAAACATTGAGAATTACAATGAGCTGTGGACATCCGTAGAAGCACTATTAAATGCCAATAAAGTTCCGTATCTGAACCTGTTTGCAGACAACAGGGAAGACTACGACTCGGGCACATTGCAGGATGTAATGCATTTAGGCGATTACGGCTGGATGAAGGTTAACCGTTTTTTATATGCAACCTACTATGAATAAGAAGTTATTTTTGAGAAATACCTTGATCTACTTCCTGCTCATACTCGGCTTTATATACCTGTATGTAGTAAACGTTGAGGTAGTTTTGAATCCGAAGAAAGAACTTCCTCCAAAATCAAAAGTGGATTTCATTTATCAACAATTTTAGAGAGTGAATCTACACAACGTTTTACCATTTTCATCTACGGATTTCTTCTATTTTATTGGAGCGGCAATTCTGTTCGTACTGCTAGCCAAAACAATTTTCCGGAAAATCATTCCTTTCAAATGGATTATCGCTGTCATCTCAACAACCTACCTGATATTTTTATTTCCGAAACCATTACAGCTTCTCGGAATCCTCGCTTATTTATATATCTGCATTACCCTATTGAAACAATGGTACAAGCGTGAGAATATTGTATTTCCGATGCTGCTTCTCTCACTACCAATTTTCTTCATGAAATTTGTAGTCCTGTATCCTGATGAAACCGCTCCGAGAGCAATCAGTTCTATTAAAATGATTATTCAGATAGCAGGATTATCATACATTGTTTTCAAAGCAATCGGAATGTACCTCGATATCAGGCGAAAACCGGGTTTTGTAAACGTTCTTGATTTTTACAACTTCCTTACATTCGTTCCAACGCTATTAATTGGCCCGCTCGATCGTTTCGAACGTTTCAACACTGACATTGAAAACGGCTACGCTTCCATTAATACTTCGATGTACGGAAAAGCATGGAACAACTTTATTACTGGATTGCTTTTCAAATTTATCCTGGCGGAAGCAGTACGAAGATTAGTTCTTTCGCAATTGGTTGATGACGGTTCTTTCGGTTACCATGTTTCATACATGTACACGTATTTGTTCTATCTCTTTTTCGATTTTGCCGGATATTCCCTTCTCGCAATCGGATTTGGCAATTTCTTAGGTGTTGATGTCCCTATTAACTTCGACAAACCATTTCTTTCTGTAAATCCCAAGGAGTTTTGGAAACGCTGGCATAAGTCGTTGGGTGATTGGCTCGGCGATTATTTCTTCAAACCGATCTTCAAATATTTTACCAGTAAAAAGATCTTCGAATCCATGCAAAGACAAAGCATTGCGCTTTTTCTGACTTTTACATTAATGGGTTTCTGGAACGGATTCGAACTGCATTATATCCTGAGCGGAATGTTGTTCGGAGTTTATTCTTTGGTGCACAATTACTACAGCACACAGTGTAAAAAGAAAAAGAAAGATGTATTTTTCGGGAATATGAACGAAAAATGGGTGCGTGTAATCTCCATTTTCATGATGTTCAACCTGGTTGCAATTGCAATCTATATTTTTAGCGGTAATCTATTTTAGATATGAAATTTTGCTTTGAACAAAAGACCTTTATTGAAGAAACAATCGGAGCTTCAAAATTGGCTGTTATTGGTGACGATTTTGAATTGACGTGGAGTGAATTCGCTTTGAAAACAGATCACCTTTGTACCTTTTTTTCAGAATCTGATCTTACCAAATTAAAGCACCCGGTAATTATCTACGGACACAAAAGCGCCAATATGCTGGTTGCCATGTACGCGATGATGAAAATGGAAATTCCCTACATTCCGGTTGACATTATTTATCCGCATGAGCGCATTACTAAAATCGCTTCAATTGCTCAAACAGACGTAGTGATCAACACTACCGATACACCGCTTAATTTATCCGACACAGTAGAAATCACTTTATCGGAAACACAGATCAAAGGTGAATTCCAGGGAAGTATTACAAAAACAGAAGACAAACCTTCCGATCCGTTAGTCTATATTATTTTCACATCCGGAAGTACCGGTGATCCGAAAGGAGTTCAGATCAGTACAGAAGCCATTCAGTCGTTTACGCGTTGGATGAGCTCAGATTTCGGTTTTACCGAAAAAGACGTTTTCATTAACTCAGCGGTTCTCAGTTTCGATCTTTCTGTTTTTGAAGTAATGACTTTCGGAGCTTTGGGCGCAACGCTTTTGTTAAACGATAAAACAACTACTTCTGATCCAAACCTGCTTCTTCCGAGAATAGAGAAATATAAAGGTTCCGTTTGGGTTTCAACGCCATCTTTTGCTTTGGTTTACTCTAGAATTAAGAACGAAACCAGGATGAATTCTGTGCACTCTTTCCTGTTCTGCGGAGAGGTTTTGCCGCACGATCTTGCTCAGAAACTGATCATCAATTATCCGCACACCAAAGTGATCAACACCTACGGTCCTACTGAGGCAACTGTTGCTACAACACTGATTGAAATAACGCAGGAAATTCTTGACAAATACAATCCGCTGCCGGTTGGTGTTTCTAAAAGAGAAAGCCAACTCATTATTGAGGATGACGAGATCATCATTGTCGGACCAAATGTTTCTATGGGTTACATCGAAAACGAGGAGTTGAACAAGGCAAAGTTCGTTACAATTAATGGACAACGCGCTTTTAAAACCGGCGACAAAGGCTTTTTGGTTGACGGAATGTTATTCTTTAAAGGCCGGAACGATGATTTAATAAAACTGCATGGTTACCGGATTGAACTGAACGAGATCAACTCGGCACTTAACGACCTGGAATATGTTGTTCACGGGGAAACTCTGGCACTTTCACGTGATAATGTGGTAAAGAAAATTGTGAGCCTTGCAAAATTGACGAAAGACGCAACTGTAACGGCGGATGAAGTTAAAAAAGACCTTGCAAAGCGACTTCCCGACTACATGGTTCCGGGCGACATTCGTTTCATTGATGAAATTCCTTTGAACCAAAACGGGAAAGTGGACAAGAAGCTTTTGACCGAGATTTATTTGAGGAAGTAGATTCAAAGGCGAAGTATCTTTTTAATAGCACGTTCTTCTTCTTTTGTAAGGTGGTAGCTTTCCATCAGTAACGGAAATTCTTTTTCGGAGAAGTAAGGGTTATAACCGTGATTGTAAATCTTCTCCCACAAGACACGTGAGTCAATTCCTATTCCGCTCTTAACCTGATCCGGGAGTTCCTCCAGGGCAATTCTCTGCTGATCATGGATAATACGAATCTCTTCCAGAATTTCATTGAATTCCTTTCTCGGTAGCTTCGAAATACCTTTCAATTTCTTTGCTTTCAGATATTGCTCTTCCGTTAACACCGGTGACCGGAACGTTACCAGTGTATCTGTTGATATATACACTGCCCAATCGTCAATGTTTACAATATGCGGCGCTGTGTTAACCAAATGAAACGATTTGTTGACATTCCAGTCGATGTTGTAGATCTTTCCATTCTCAACCATCAGTCGTAAAGCGTTCACTGACGTAATCACAGGAGGATTCAGGTAATACCTGTTTCCATTTTGCGTGACATATTTCAACACTGTCTTATTCTCTGATTTCACGCCTGTCTCCAGGTTTTCAGTGTATGTAGATGCCTTATCTCCGGTTATTTCCAGGACAAGCACTTGTTTAGATGTTTTGTAAGGCAGAAAATAATACTTTCCGGCATTCAGTTTATCCTGGTAACGAAACGGATAAAGAAGCTTAGAGAAAGAAGTATCTATCATACCATCTGGCTTTGTCAGGTAATGTGTTCCGTAATAATCCACAAACTCACCTTTCTGAATACATTTTTGAATGGAATCGTTTGAACTTGTCACTTTTTCAGGAAAGGAACCAACACTTGTAATTGTGTAGTAAACATTGCCGTTTTTCAAATAGTCAAAGGTGAGTTTTCGGATTCGCTTTTGTTCATCCAAATATTCCAGCCTGGAATGGAATAATGAAGTTCCAAGACTATCGTTCCGGTAATGATAATATGGAAGATGATTCAACTCGGTCAAAATGGAATCCTTTAACAGTTCATTCGGATAATAGGTTAACCGGTAGTTCTCTACTTTTTTCTCCTTCAAATTACCCGATTTATAATAACTGTATACTTCCCTGTTTTCACTTTTTCCTGAGGTTAGCGTGAAACGTTTGATCAACTCGTTGTAATCGATTTCTCTGACATCTTCCACGGAATATTCCGGTTTCGAAATATCCAGCAAAAAACTTTCATCATGTGTCAGTGTGTCACGGATATAGTCGTTTGTTTTGGTAAACATCCAGGTATGGATTTCTACCGGTTTATTTGGAACGAAAAAGATGGAATCTTCTCTTAAAAGAGTATTGCCTTTTTTATCATGAGCGAGAAACGACGAAGTTCTTGTAAACACAAATGGTTCTTTCTTAGTTCCTGTAAAATACGGTCCCACTCTTGAATAATCGTGTCTTCCGGGATTCTCTTCAATTTCGTAAGCAACCTGATCACCGTTATCAAACTGTTTAATGATCGATGCATTAAATGCGTCATACTGAATTTCTTCGCCGTGTAATTTCCCCAAGCGGTAAGTGCAGATTCGCGTCACATTGCCTTTTAGGTCGTACTCCTTAAATTTTCCGTCAAGAACCTTATTCACATGAAATCCTTCGGCAACAACCCTTCGGTTTGCTAAGCGTCGGAACGTTCCATCTTCGTTATAAAAATCTTCTTCAACAACTTGGATATCGGATCCTCCATAAGGATAATATTTGTTTGGTGGCGGAACTGGTTCATCTATGATCTCAATTTGAGACCAGAATAGCGCCGGAAAAAAAACAGAAAGGAAAAACAAGTAGCGTTTCATAAGGTTTCGAATTAGGAATGACTAAGATAGCTCAATTTACAAAACGCGCTCCGGGAACTTTTTCCGAAGTGCTCTCACCACGTCAAGCGGGCGCCAATCGTCGGCAATTTTCTTTTCCGGGAAATGTTTTTTCAATTCGATCTTTAGTCTGCTCATTGAGTCAGCTGCAAAATAGTAAGCCGCACTTTGCTCTCTACGGAAATAAAAGGTTGTTCCACCTTTGTAAGTGTGACAGTACAATTGATCCCAATCTTCATCTTCAATAATTAGCTCATGGTGTTTTTTACACGACAGGATACTGTTCTTTCGAAGTGGTTTCTGTACCCGAATGGTTCGTTCTTCAACTGTAACGGTAACCAGGATATTGCAGATCATTTCATACATCAGCCAAATCAATACGATCAGACAGAGTAATCCGATAATCAGATGCTTCAAAAGGACAAGAGAGATAATCGCACCGGGAAACAGGGGAACGAACAGCAGCAAAGGAATTAACGAGATCCGGTTGCTGTATTCAATATGTGTTTCAGGTGTTGCTCTCATTTCGATTTGAAAATTACATTTTTTGTCGGTTTAACTGACAATTTGCAATGCGCTCAGACAATTTTCTGACAAATCGACAGCAAATATCAGACTGCAAATACTGTTTCTGACATATCTGTCAGAACAATGCCTGTTTTGTCCAATGGCATAACCTTTGACTAATCCAAGGAAATTTTGATTAAAACAAAAATAAATAAAATGGGAAAAATAATTGGAATCGACTTAGGAACAACAAACTCTTGTGTTTCTGTAATGGAAGGTAACGAACCAGTTGTAATTGCAAACTCTGAAGGTAAACGTACCACTCCATCTGTAGTCGCGTTTGTTGAAGGTGGCGAGCGCAAAGTTGGAGATCCGGCAAAACGTCAGGCGATCACCAATCCAACAAAAACAATCTCTTCGATCAAACGTTTCATGGGGTCTTCTTACACGGAAACTGCCAAAGAAGCTGGTCGAATGACATACTCTGTAGTTAAAGGTGACAATGACACACCACGTGTTGACATTGACGGCCGTTTGTACACACCACAGGAAATTTCTGCAATGATTCTTCAAAAAATGAAGAAAACTGCTGAAGATTACTTAGGGCATGAAGTTACTGAAGCTGTTGTAACTGTTCCTGCTTACTTTAACGATTCTCAGCGTCAGGCTACGAAAGAAGCCGGTGAGATCGCTGGCTTAACTATCAAGCGTATCATTAACGAACCAACTGCTGCAGCTTTGGCTTACGGACTGGACAAAAAAGGTGTTGACCAAAAAATCGCAGTATTCGACTTCGGTGGTGGTACTCATGACGTTTCTGTTCTTGAATTAGGCGATGGAGTATTTGAAGTATTGGCAACTGACGGTGACACGCACTTAGGTGGTGACGATGTTGATGAAACAATCATTGCATGGTTGGCTGACGAGTTCAAAACAGAAGAAGGTTTGGATTTACGTAAAGATCCAATGGCTTTGCAACGTTTGAAAGAAGCAGCTGAAAAAGCGAAGATAGAATTGTCTTCTACAACTTCAACTGAAATCAACTTGCCATACATCATGCCGGTTGACGGAATTCCAAAACACCTGGTAAGAACGTTAACTCGTGCAAAATTCGAGCAACTGATCGCTTCTATTGTTGAAAGAACAATCGCTCCATGTCGTTCAGCTTTGCAAAATGCAGGTTTAACAGCAAGCGATATCAACGAAGTAATTTTAGTTGGTGGATCTACACGTATTCCGATCATCCAGGATGCAGTTCAGCGTTTCTTCGGAAAAGCTCCTTCAAAAGGAGTTAACCCGGATGAAGTTGTAGCTGTAGGTGCTGCAATTCAAGGTGGTGTATTGACCGGAGAAGTAAAAGATGTATTGTTGTTAGACGTTATTCCTCTTTCATTGGGAATCGAAACAATGGGTGGAGTATTCACGAAATTGATCGAAGCGAACACAACAATTCCAACGAAAAAATCAGAGACTTTCTCTACAGCAGCAGATAACCAGCCGGCAGTAGATATTCACGTATTGCAAGGTGAACGTCCGATGGCAAA
>CAMLIF010000139.1 GCA_946479985.1 uncultured Flavobacteriales bacterium | reverse complement strand
TCTCGCTCCTTTTTCACTTTTCTATAAAAATAATGACTGAGACAAACATAGGAGTTACATAGTTTTGGATTAGCATAGGCGTGATTGAATGCAAGGGAAGATCGATTAACATAGGAATACAGCAAATCATATAGTTTGTCAAATTTGACACAAAAATTTTCCGGAAATTTTCTGTAGGACATTACAAACGTTCACCGTAAGCACTTGATGAGTACTTTTGCAAAAAGGCAGAATTATGAAAAGTATTTGGGCAGTTGTTATCATATCCGTGATTAGTATTACCATCGGGTACTTCGTATTAAAACCTTCCGATAAAAAAGAGCTCCAGGTTTTTAATCCTATCGACGTTGATTCTGCTTTGGTTGACGATGAAATAGAACGAATAGGGTTTGGTCATACCGTTCAGAATTTTTCGTTTACAGATCAAAACAATAAACCGTTCGGAAGCAAAGAACTGAAAGGAAAAATCTACGTTGCCGAGTATTTTTTCACCACTTGCGGCACCATTTGTCCGATCATGAATCAACAAATGCAGCGTGTTCAGCAAAAATTCAAAAACAAAAAAGACGTTCAAATTGTTAGTGTAACCGTTGATCCTGAACACGATTCAATACCTCAGTTACTTGCCTATGCAAAAGCGCATGGTGCTGATAATTCACAATGGCATTTCCTCACCGGAAAAAAGGAAGATCTCTACAAACTGGCTCGTAAAAGTCTTTTCCTTTTAAAACCGGCCGAAGTTCGGAACCAGGGAGATGTTGGAAACGATTTCATTCACACCAATTTCTTCGTGCTGGTTGATAAACATGCTCAAATTCGTGGTTTTTATGACGGGACGAGTGAAAAAGCAGTTGGGACGCTGATGGCGGATATTGATTTGTTATTGGAGGAAAAATAATTCCGGCCTGAAGTAATATTACTTCAACTTTGTTTTGTTATAGCATTCTGAATATCATTGTTTTATAGGTGATCATCTAAATCTCCTATAAACCCCAACCTAAAGTAATTTTGCGAAATTACATACAGTTCAATAGTTAGCAGTTAGTTTCATCCGTTTTTAATCCGAATCAATTATTCTAGCTATTTTCGAAACCATATTTAAACGCTTATGGAATCGAATCAAGCTAAAACCAATTATTCAGCGCTTTCTACATTAACAACCGTATTCTTTTTCTGGGGATTTATTGCGGCCGGAAACAGTGTTTTCATTCCATTCTGCAAGCACTATTTTGACCTAGACCAGTTTCAAAGCCAGCTAATTGATTTTGCATTTTACGGTGCCTATTATCTTGGTGCATTAGCTCTTTTCGTTTTCAGCAATAGAGCTTCTAAAGACATTGTTCTGAGTTGGGGCTACAAAAGAAGTATTGTTTACGGTTTATTATTTTCTGCGCTTGGTGCCGCTGCAATGATTGTTTCTGTTTACCTGAATGTTTTTGCCGGGATGCTGTTCGGTCTTTTTATTGTTGCACTTGGCTTTTCACTTCAACAAACTTCTGCAAATCCATTCATGATTGCATTGGGAGACGAGAAAACCGGAAGTAACAGAATTAATTTGGGTGGCGGAATCAACAGTTTAGGAACAACCATCGGGCCGGTTTTGGTTTCACTTGCTTTGTTCGGAACAGCTTCAACTATCAGCGATGACATGATCTCCAAATTGAGCCTGAGTAAAGTAGTTATTCTTTACGCCGGAGTTGGATGCTTGTTTTTGGGCGTAGCAGCCTTGTTTGGTTTCTCGAAGAAAGTTCCGGCTGGCAAACTTTCAGATGTTGATAACAAACAGGAAACCGCTAAAAAAGCAATGGTAACAATGCTTGTAATTACCGGATTATTGGTTGCCTGTTTTGCTCCCGTATTCTCAAGCTATGCTTCAAAAGATGCCAAACAAATTGTGAAACTGGAGAAATCCATTGAAACCGATACGAAAGCAATCAATAAGATAAACGACAGCATTGGGACCATAATACATGCCGACAATTACCAGAAAACTAAGTCTGCTAAGACTATTGCTGAATGCGAAACTCAGATTGAAGCAATAAAAACGAAAATCAAACCTACAACAACTGAGATTTCAGCGTTGAAAAAACCGTTGGAAAACTCGCGTATGTTATGGATAACGCTAGCACTTGGAGTAGTTGTAATCGGAATTTTTTCAGCAAACCTGATGGCGGGCAAAAATCCTGAAGGCTGGGGAGCGATGAAATATCCGCAATTGAGTTTGGGAATGATCGCCATCTTCGTTTATGTTGGAGTTGAAGTAGCAGTAGGAAGTAATCTCGGCGAATTGCTTAAACAAAAAGATTTCGGTCGTTACTCGTCTTCGCAGATTACACCGTTCATTTCCATGTATTGGGGAAGTTTAATGATCGGTCGATGGTCGGGAGCTATTAATGCATTCTCACTTACCAAAGCAACCAAAAACCTTTTGAAATTTGTTTTGCCACTTGTTGCTTTCGGAATTATTCTTGGAATTTCCGTCCTGGCGGGGTACAATGTTGCTCCGCTGAAATGGTATATTTTGTGCGTCGTTATTCAGTTAATCGCCTTTTTAATTACTGATGATAAACCGGCACTTTCATTAAGCGTCTTCGGATTTTTAGGCCTTACCGCACTGGTAATCGGGTTGCTGACAACCGGAACTGTTTCTGTTTATGCCTTTTTGAGTTCCGGATTATTCTGCTCTATTATGTGGCCATGTATATTTTCTCTTTCATTAGCAGGATTGGGCAAATACCAGGCTCAGGGATCAGGCTTTTTGGTTATGATGATCCTGGGAGGAGCGTTGATTCCACCGCTGCAAGGAAAACTTTCAGATATTATCGGTATTCAACCGTCATTTATCGTTGGTGCGTGTTGTTTCGTCTACATTTTGTTCTTTGCAATCTACGTGAATCGCTTATTGAAAAAACAAGGCGTTTCATTAGACGTTTCGGAGGCCAATCATTAAACAGAGCATTTTATACTGTAGGGACCCGTCGCGACGGGTCCCTACAGGTTTTATGTCAACAATTTCGGCAATTATTTCAATCCTAAAACCCTATCTAAATTCAGTCTAAATAACACGCGTAAGTTGCTGCTATTCCTTTAGATCTTAAATTTGCGTAACAAAATTGAATTCAATAAAAAGATGAGCAAATCAATCAATTTTAAATCGTCCCTGGCGCGTAAATACTGGATGGCCCTAACAGGTTTATTCTTAATTACTTTCCTGGTAGGACATTTATTAGGAAACCTTCAGTTGATAACCAAAACGGGGGAAGAAGGACGAAGAGCCTTTAACGAATACGCCTACTTCATGGGGCACAATATTTTCATTGTTATCCTGGCTTATGTCACTTATGCATCGATTTTATTCCATGCATTTTTTGGTTTATACCTTGCCGTATTAAACAAAAAAGCTCGTCCGGTAAACTACGCTTACAATAAACCAAGCGCAAACTCCGGAACAGCATCGCGCTACATGGCAATTTTGGGAACTATTATCCTGGTTTTTATCTGTACACACATGGCGAACTTCTGGTACAAGCAAAAAGTTGCCAAAACCGTTCCTTTACATTACGTTGAAGTGAAAAAAGAACAAGCTGGCCAGGATCCAATGACAGGTCAAATGGTGAAGCAGGAATATACTGAAATCCAGGCTTTGACTACCATGGGAATTTATTTCCCGATCGGATACATTGATCCTCAAACAGGTGAAAAAACTATTCAGATCAAACCGGAAGGAACTGAATTCAGAGATCCCGAAAGCAAATTGGTTGCAGCGGAAGGATATAGAGATTTACACACAGTTGTAATGAATTTCTTTGGTCAGTCGCAGCAAGGGCAGCCAACAAATGAATATGCATTATGGGCTGTGATCGGATATGTACTTTCCATGATCGTTCTTGGTTTTCACTTATGGCACGGGTTCGCTTCGTCATTCCAGTCACTTGGTTTGAACCACAAAAAATATAACGGATTGATCACCTTCGTTGGCCGATCATTTGCGATCATCGTTCCGATGCTTTTTGCAATTATTCCGATCATCATTTTCATGAATAAATAACACTTGATAAGAAATACTATGTCTATTCTAGATTCTAAAATACCGGAAGGCCACATTTCAAGTAAGTGGACAGATTATAAAGATCATTTGAAACTGGTTGCACCAAACAACCGTCCTAAAATCGATATTATCATTGTAGGAACAGGTTTAGCAGGAGCTTCGGCAGCAGCTTCATTTGGTGAAATGGGATACAACGTGAAAGCGTTTTGTTTCCAGGATTCTCCGCGAAGAGCACACTCTATTGCCGCTCAGGGAGGTATCAACGCAGCAAAAAATTACCAAAACGACGGTGACTCGATCTTCCGTTTGTTTTACGATACTATTAAAGGTGGTGACTACCGTGCACGCGAAGCGAACGTTCACCGTTTAGCTGAAGTTTCAGGTAACATCATCGACCAATGTGTTGCACAAGGTGTTCCTTTTGCACGTGAGTACGGAGGTTTGCTTGATAACCGTTCATTCGGTGGAACACAGGTTCAACGTACATTCTACGCAGCAGGGCAAACCGGACAGCAATTGTTGTTAGGAGCCTACTCTGCACTTTCACGCCAGATTGGTTTAGGACGCGTACAAATGTACAACCGTCATGAAATGCTTGACGTGGTTAAAGTTGACGGAAAAGCACGCGGAATTATTGCACGTAACTTAATTACAGGCGAAATTGAACGTCATTCTGCACACGCGGTAATCATTTGTACAGGTGGATACGGAAACGTTTACTTCCTTTCAACAAATGCAATGGGATCGAATGTAACTGCAGCCTGGAAAGCACACAAACGCGGTGCTTACTTCGCGAATCCTTGTTACGTACAAATTCACCCGACATGTATTCCTGTTCACGGAACAAACCAATCGAAACTGACTTTGATGTCGGAATCATTGCGTAACTCAGGACGAATCTGGGTACCGAAGAAAAAAGAAGATGCTGAAGCAATCAGAGCAGGTCAATTGAAACCAACTCAAATTGCTGAAGAAGACAGAGATTACTATTTAGAGCGTCGTTACCCGGCATTTGGTAATCTTGTTCCCCGCGACGTTGCGTCACGTGCTGCAAAAGAGCGTTGTGACGACGGACACGGAATTGAGGCTAACGATACGCAGGAAGGTGTTTACCTTGATTTCTCTTCCGAAATCATTTCAAAAGGAAAACAAACGGCTTACGCTTCCGGAGATCACAACCCTTCCGATGCTAAAATTGAGGAATTAGGGAAAAAATGGGTGGAAGAGAAATACGGAAACTTGTTCCAGATGTATGAAAAAATTACAGATGAGAACCCGTACGAAACACCAATGAAAATTTACCCGGCTGTTCACTACACAATGGGTGGTGTTTGGGTTGATTACAACTTACAGTCAACTATTCCGGGATGTTTCGTTGCCGGAGAAGCTAACTTCTCTGATCACGGAGCTAACCGATTAGGAGCTTCTGCCTTAATGCAAGGTTTGGCCGACGGATATTTCGTATTGCCTTACACTGTTTCTGATTACTTAGCGAACGAAATTCGTACCGGGAAAATCCCTACAGATTCACCTGAGTTTGACGAAGCTGAGAAATCAGTAAGAGATCAGATTGCAGCATTCATGAATAACAACGGAACAAAAACAGTTGACCATTTCCACAAACGTTTGGGATTGATCATGTGGAATAAAGTTGGAATGGCCCGTAATGAAAAAGGTTTGATGGAGGCAATTGAAGAAATTGCAGCTTTGAGAACCGAATTCTACAAAGACGTTTTTGTACCGGGTGATGCAAATGAATTAAATGCAGAATTAGAGAAAGCACTTCGTGTTGCCGATTTCATGGAATTGGGCCAATTAATGGCAAGAGATGCTTTGCAGCGTAAAGAATCTTGTGGTGGTCACTTCCGCGAGGAATACCAGGATGCTGAAGGTGAAACATTGCGTGACGATGAAAACTTCAACTTCGTTGGTGCATGGGAATACAAAGGAATGGACATTAACCAATCCGAGTTGCACAAAGAGGTGTTGAACTACGAGTATATTAAGATAGCAGCTAGAAATTACAAGTAATTAGGACAAAGGTTTTGTAGGGACAGGTCTCGACCTGTTCCATACATAAACCTTCGATCGAAATAAAAATCATTGGAGATGGCATCAAAAACAATAAATATTAACCTGAAGATCTGGCGTCAGAAGAACGCGAATTCTAAAGGAAGTATGGAAACATACAAATTGGACAATGTTTCAACGGATAGTTCATTCCTTGAAATGCTGGATCAATTGAATGAGCAGTTAGTAAACGATCGTCAGGAACCGGTTGCGTTCGACCACGATTGTCGTGAAGGAATTTGTGGTATGTGTTCACTATTTATCAATGGTGAAGCTCACGGACCGGACAGAGCAGTTACAACATGTCAGTTGCACATGCGTAAGTTCAAGGACGGTGAAACTATTTACGTTGAGCCATGGAGAGCGAAAGCATTCCCGGTAATCAAAGATTTGGTTGTTGACCGTTCTTCTTTCGACCGTATTCAGCAAGCCGGTGGTTTCGTTTCTGTAAACACTTCAGGTCGCACTATGGATGCAAATGCTATTCCGATCGGGAAAGCAGAAGCTGACAAGGCATTTGAGGCAGCTACATGTATTGGTTGCGGGGCTTGTGTTGCAAGTTGTGTAAACGCTTCTGCCATGCTTTTCGTTTCAGCGAAAGTTTCCCAGTTGGCTTTATTGCCACAAGGAAAGGTTGAAGCAAAACAACGCGTTTTGAATATGGTGAAACAAATGGATGAAGAAGGATTCGGAAATTGTACAAACACCGGTGCTTGTGCAGTTGAATGTCCGAAAGAGATTTCTTTGGAGAACATTGCACGTATGAACAGAGAGTACTTTAAAGCCATGCTTACGGCAGAGTAAAAAGTAAGATTTTAATACAAAAAGCCGGGGTGAAAATTATTCGCTCCGGCTTTTTTGTTGTTGCATAAATCATATAACCATGAAAAAGTTAATTCAACACAACAACTTTCCTTATTTTACTTCCTGCCTTTACTAAATAAGTTCCGGAAACCAAATTGGTTGTGCTCACAACCGTTTTAGTGTTTGTCGGAATACGCTGAACAATATTTCCGAATAGATCTGCGATTTCAACTTCAAAAACGCCTGAATCATCTTTAAAATCAATTGTAAATGAGCCGGTAGTCGGATTCGGATAAATACTAAAATCACTTTCTGCTAACTCTTCAACACCAAGTTGAGGAGCAGTTCCCGGTAAAGTGTAAAATTCATGCTCTGCACGCGCCGGAAAGAAAATTCCAGCATTCGAATTCTCGGTATAAATGTAATACTCCGTATAAACTGTCGTGGTTGTATAAACTCCACCAAACAGATAATCTCCTGCCGCACCATCCTGATGATTACCATCATCATAAAGCTGCATTTGCTGGAATTTCAAAATGGAGTCCGAACGGTAATTGAACGTCACCAATTCAGCATCAGTAACACTCACCAATACATTAATCATTGTTCCGGAAACAGGAGCGTAATTACTCATTGCAATTCCTGCAACTGTCGGCGGTACTTTCTCAAACTCACTGTCCGATTGAAGGAACGTTACACGCGCATCCATTAAATGCTGTAATCCGGGAATGGTTCTGCCGTTTACAGTCTTATCCACAGTTAATCCATCCGTAAAATCCTGGTCGCTGAAGAATTTATTTTCGTCATCCAGAACAGCGCTACTCACTAACGTTTGAAGTTCCTGAGCCAACTCAACATAATATCCGTTGGCAAACATTTCATTTAATATGGTCCTGTAATGAGCCATGTATTTACGCTTGTATGTTTCATTGGCGAAAACAGCTTTCACCAAAGGCCAATCGGTATGGGTTGAGTGCGTTAACGGCGACAAATTTACCATATCACCGAAAGCCATTGTTCCCATTCCATTGTTCGGAGAACCCAAGAAGTTAAAGCCGCCAAACGACATATTCAAATCCCAAACTATCGGATTCCAAAAGCCGTTATCATCTTTATACAGGTAATAGTTCTGAGAAAATACCCCCAAATAACTATCCAGATTTACCAGAACGTTGTCGAAAGCAAGCATCCAAACCGCACGATCCATATCGAAAAGCGAACCTACATTTTCGGGACTGTTTGTAACAGTATCGCAAAGAGCAATAAACTCCGTCCAGCCCGTTGTGCCGCTTGATTCTTTATCGTACAAAGCCTGATAAGAAGAAGTAGAATCATCAATGTACTTCAAACTGGCTTTATAAGCCGGAGTAGCCAAATCAGGACTTGCTTTGATAAAGGAATTACCGGACGAATAGAAATGTTTCAGAACAAATTTCTTCGTTACATCCTCGTCATTGCTGTAAAGTCCGATGTAATTGTCATTCACATAGACATTCATGAAATTACTGAGCGGACAATGCATGTAATTCCCCAGAATCTCGTATGC
>CAMLIF010000138.1 GCA_946479985.1 uncultured Flavobacteriales bacterium | reverse complement strand
ATCACGAAGTAGTGATTTTTGCAGGTTTGACCGCTTTGTTGGAGATATCCTTTCTTTGAAACCTGAATCGATTTGAAATAGGAAAGAATAGTTTCAAAATCAGGATCTGTAACGAAGATGAATTTTTGGAGATGTTGTTTAAATATTTCAGACATAAATCTGCTACTTTGTATTTGGGAAACCAATAATAACTTAACGTTCACGGAATATACCTATATTCAGAAGTGTTGGAGAGACTGTTTTTTGATGAAATCTCATGCCGAGCTTACTTTAAGATTTCAACAAACTAGCGCAACAAACGTATCGTATGTTTCAAAGCTTTCTTTCCATCCACTTTTGAATGGCCCGGAACAACAATCTTTACTTTCCTGTATTTCTTTTTCAAATTTCTTGCGGCAATGGGCCACATTCCAAGGTTTGCATCGCTCAAATTTCCTAAATCCAATGCGTCGACCGATTTAATAAAACATCCGCCTACCAATACTTTTTCTTCCGGAAAATAAACAACAATATTGTCGGTGGTATGTCCAGCTCCCGGATAGTAAGTTTCAAAGAGCGTATTTCCAATGTGAAAAATAGTGTCGCCGGTAAATGTGAACTGAGCTTGTGGCATACTGTTTTCTGCGCACAAATTGTATGTTGCCCGTGTACTGTAGGTTGGGATTCCCTGTTTGGCGTAATATTCCAATCCTGCCGAACGGTCTTCGTGCCAGTGTGTTGCAATTGCCAAAACCACCTTAGCTGAAAATTTGGCTTGGATGGAATCTAAAAGCGGTTGAAATTGTGTTGTGTCCCATGGAGTGTCGATCATAACAACACCATTGGTCGTTAAGCGTAAAACACCATTCGAAGAAATCTTTTCGCCTTTGTATTCGTTATAGGTAATGTACATGTATGTGCTGTCGGCCAGCTTTTGGAATTCGAGTTGGGCGAAACAACTACTTGTCAACACGAAAGATGCAATCAACAATAAAGACTTCATATTGTAAATATAAGAAATGCATCTCGACTCCGCTCGATGACCTTTCTTGGTCTAGTGATAAATTCTCGATGACCTTTACTTATTATTTGAGCTATTATTAACTGGCACTCGATTACTCTGGATTAAATGAATGATTAACATTTATCGCGATGTTCTATCGAAAATTTATCGAGTGCCAGTTAATAACAGAAAGGGTTATACAGGTCATCGAGCGGAGTCGAGATGAGCCTATTCTAAATAATTATTCCTAACTTAAATAGAAAACCACTTTATGATTTGTTACATGTACATTTTACTTTGCGCTAACGGAACATATTATACTGGAAGCACTAAAAATCTGGATAGAAGAATTAAACAACATCTTCTCGGATTGGGAGCAAACTATACCAAAAAACACGCACCAGTTAAATTGGTCTATTTTGAAGAGTTTGATCGAATAGATTTCGCTTTTGAAAGAGAAAAACAAGTTCAGAATTGGTCTAAGTCTAAAAAGGAGGCTTTGATTAATGGAGATTTGAAGAAGTTGAAGGCTTCCGCTAGTTGTGAAAATGAAACAAGGGCATCTCGACTGGCGGTCGATGACCTTGCCATTTCTGAGAACAATAACACATTCAGGAAAGATTAGTGATATAGATGTCATTACCTTGTTTCACAATAACATCTCTTAGATCAGGGAATAACATTGTTATTCAACTGAAATCCAACCGCGAAAGGATGTTATAGGTCCAAAATGAGCAATGTTCCAAAACTTTGTTGGAATGACTTCATCATTGCTTTTCACATTAACATAGTACCAACTTATTCCATTTATAACATATTTGTTTAAAGCTCGAACTGTGGTGTTTTCTTTCACGGTTCCAATAATTTCACCACCGGAAGTAAAATTATCAATCGTTTCCTGACTTAGGTCTGGCGCTATCCAAAGAGCTTTCTCAGTTGTAAGAGTTATCGTTGTGTCGATTATTGAATATTGCGAGTTGTTTTCAGGAAAGAAATTGTAATAGAATGATTCATTTGCGGTTTGTTTAAATCCCTGCTTCCCTTTCTTTTTACTTACTAATTCAATTAGTTGAAAACGGAAGTCGGCGCAACAAGGTTTTTTCAAAACGGTTAAAGTACAACTATCAGCATGTCGTTCCAGGTTCACAATTTGTTGGCCAAGTATTTTTCGTTCATAAACCTTTTTGTTTTTGTAATAGATTGAAACATCTGGATTTTCATAACAACGTTCTCCGTAGAAAAGAATATCGTAATCGCCGTCGTAATCAAAATCGTGAACGAAAATGCAGGAATCAAAATCCTTTCTAAATTGATCTAAAGATTCATAAGTGAGTTTTCCACCACACATTCCATCAACTGTGTCATTGTACATTTTCCGGATGAATCTTTTCTTTGCCTGAATCAATTCCTGTCTGTAAACTTTAGGTAATTTATATTCTTTCAGAGCTTCCGTTTCAAACGAATATATCTCATTCGGGAACTGTCCGAATCCGAAACATGAAATAAACAAAGAGAGTAGAAGGATGTATTTCATTTTTCTTGCAGCTTAATGATTCAAAAGAACGAAAAAAGATCTTCCGATTGAAGTTGTTTCTTTCAGAAGTACAATTTATTGATTTCCCAGCTTCACTCCGAACACGTTTTACAATATATCTTTTTAATATCCGGATCATCAAATACCTGCAGATTGATTCCGTAATAGTTGAACGAAGCACAGAATAATTCCGGTCGTTTCTTCGCCAGTTTCTTGTAATGAGCAATCTTTTCTCCGTGAGGAATGTTGAATTTACTGTATTCCAGGATTTTTAGAAAGTAGATTATCTGCTCCGGATCTTCCGTCTTAGTTGCTTTTGCTTTTACCAGGTTGTAAGCAAATCGTTCCTGGTTAAAATAATAGTAATATGTAGAAAGCTGGAAACTTTCATCCACGTTTAAACGGGCAGGATTGACAAACCGTTTAACCTTCGGATAGAAAAAGAATCGTTTCGGGAAAAAGTGTGGAATGCCAAAATCGTGAATGGAGGCAACATGTAGTAAAATGCGTGCTTTGGTTTTTGCTGCTATTTTATTGTCCTTTTCGATACGTTTGAAGAATTTCCGGGAGTGGTTGGGCGAATTTAAAAAATGCAAATACTCGGCTAAAGCCAAACTTGTTGCAAGTGAATGAGAGTATTTCGGATCCAGCTTCGATAGGGAATTAATTAACTGGACCAATGAGCTGTCACTTTTATCAGAACATAGATAAACTAGAATTGCCTGGTTTTCGACAGCAGAGGTGGTCTTTTTTTCAATAGGAATGGAAACTGCCTGAATGTCTTCTACGGTAATTTGCCCGTCCAGATAAAGTGAATAAGCATATTCCAGGCTTTTATTTATCCGGCTTTTACTCATTTTTTCAATGGCTAAATTGGTTTCTTCAACCCATTGTTCCCTGGTGTAGTATTTTACAGTGTCTTTTTGCGTTTCAATTGTGCAATGGACGTAACGGTGATACCTGAGCAAAAACTCAAAATCGTTTTGATGTAAATTCACGTACTGCCGTATTTTTTCGTCTGGTAAAGTATCGAGCCAGGAGTATTTGGTATAACGAATATCTTTTCGGAAGGCAGCATAATTTTCCGAGAGTGTGTAATGAATAATGCTTGTATCTACTCCAATTTTTTTGAGTTCATTGATCAGAATTTGTGCCCGGTTTTTGAATAAACGGGTATTCGATTCTAAAGTACCTTCAATGCTTGCAAATCCTTCCAATTGGATTCTGACTATTCTATTGTTTGTTTTAACTGCTTCTGTAAAATGTACGAATGAACTGTCGTTTGGCTTAATAGAAGCTTTGTCGAACACAATAATTGTTTCATTTTTATCTACGAATTGCTTTCTTGTTTCAAGGCTTAAAGAGTCAAATTCAAATTTCAGTTCAGGTTTGAAATAGTAAGAAGCAGGAATGAAATCGTACCCAACGGAAATCCATGTACGCTTTTTGTTGACAATTGTGAGATTAATGGCAAAATCTTCCTGAATGTAAGCAGGCATTTTTCCCAGATTCACGGTGCATCCGAAAATTCCGAAACGCTCAAAATCTTTTTTATAAACCGGTTCCAGGCCAATTCCGCGAACGGCAAATTCCGGACTGAAAAAGTTGGTACTGTCGCATGGGTATTGCGATTTGAGAACAATATCGGCCGCCATGCCGCTGCGCCACCTGTTTTGCAGAAACAACTTCGAAAATAAAGATGTTGGGCTGGTATAATAAATACAGGAATCAGCTCCCAATGAAACGTAACCGGGATTCATTTTTTTGATGAAAATTTTTCCCTGGCGCTGAATATAATTTTTGTAATAACAGGTGTCAGACTGCTCCGGATAGGTTTTGTCATATTCGCGTGATGCCATAACCAAATTGCAGACAACCTTGTTTGAAGAAGAGAAAGTGAATGCGCCGTATATGTTTTCGAATTCCGCACTGGTGATGA
Organism: uncultured Flavobacteriales bacterium; assembly: GCA_946479985.1. The sequence continues at coordinate 4,037 of CAMLIF010000138.1, read as the reverse complement.
GTTTGTAACTGGAACGCGACTTCATAATGGATGCAACAAGTCCTTTTGCAATTGATTGATAGGTGTTTTTTTTGTTGGCTTCAATTTTCGTAATGGCAATGAATTCTACTGCATATTTGAAATTCCCGTCGTAAAAATCCACACGGTTTTTTGTGAGTTTTTTGTCTTTGTTGCGCTTCTGTTTATTTGTAATAATACCGTTAGCCTCATTGAAAGCGCATTGATCGTCTGCCGCTTGCTTCAGATCAGTATTCAGGTTGAAAGGAACACATTTCGCCTGCTTACGGAAATGATTTAATTCGTCTAAAATGTATGTGTTAAGCAGATCAGGGTCAAAGTCGTTTCTGTCGAACGGAATTTGCTGTGCATAGGATGAACCTGTGAGAAAAAGGAAAATGATTGGCAGAAGGTGTTTCATGTTGAGCTAAATCTACAAAAAAAGGACCTCATTTCTGAAGTCCTTTCCTGAATATTCGAAAATTCGATTAAACTGTAGCTTTTGATTTTGGAGCTGCTGCTAAAATTTCACTGGAAGTTTCTGCCGCAAATTGCTCAAAGTTCTTAACGAACTGCTCAGCCAGATGGTTCGCTGTTTTGTCGTAAGCTTCTTTGTCTGCCCATGTAGCACGTGGATTCAAAATCTCACTTGGTACTTCCGGACAAGAAGTTGGGAATTCAAGATCAAAAACAGGAAGTGTCTCAAATGAAACATTGTCCAGATCTCCGTTCAAAGCTGCTGTGATCATTGCACGTGTGTAGCTCAATTTCATTCTTGAACCTACTCCGTACGATCCGCCCGACCAGCCTGTGTTGATCAACCAAACTTTGATATCGGTTCCGTCTAATTTTTCACCTAACAATTTTGCGTATTTCGCTGGGTGCAACGGTAAAAATGCTTTCCCGAAACAAGCTGAGAATGTAGTTGTCGGCTCTGTAATTCCAACTTCTGTTCCTGCAACTTTCGCTGTGTAACCAGACATAAAGTGGTACATTGCCTGTTCTTTCGTTAAACGCGAGATTGGAGGCAATACACCGAATGCATCAGCCGTTAAGAAGAAAATATTCTTCGGATTTGTTCCGATTGAAGGAACTTTAATATTGTCGATGTAATCAATCGGGTAAGAAACACGTGTGTTCTCAGTAATTGTTCCATCTGAATAATCAGGAGTTGAAGTACCGTCTACAAAACCGATGTTTTCTAAAATTGCTCCGAACTTGATTGCGTTATAAATTTGCGGTTCTTTTTCTTTCGACAGATCAATTGTTTTTGCGTAACAACCACCTTCGAAGTTGAAAACAGAGTTGTTCGACCAGCCGTGCTCATCATCACCGATCAATTGACGATTTGGGTCTGAAGATAAAGTTGTTTTTCCTGTTCCCGATAAACCAAAGAAAATTGCCGTATCACCGTCATGTCCAACATTCGCTGAACAGTGCATTGACAATACATTTTTTTGGTGCGGAAGAACAAAGTTCAATACAGAGAAAATTCCTTTTTTGATCTCACCTGTATAACCTGTTCCACCGATAATGATCATTTTACGTGTAAAGTTCAGGATCGCAAAGTTAGCCTGACGTGTTCCGTCGATTGCCGGGTCGGCTTTGAACCCGGGAGCACATACAATGTTCCATTCAGCCTCAAAGTTTTCGATCTCCGCATCCGTAGGGCGTAAGAACATGTTGTATGCAAACATATTCGACCAAGGGAATTCAGTTGTAACACGGATGTTCATTCTAAAACTGTCGTCAGCACATGCATAAGCATCACGAACATACAGATCTTTTCCAGTCAAATACGCTTTCATGCGATTGTACAAAGCGTCAAATTGCTCTGTTGAAACCGGGATATTTACATCTCCCCACCAAACACTGTTCTCAGTAACAGCATCCTTAACAACAAAGCGATCTTTTGGAGAGCGCCCGGTGAATTCACCAGTTTCGATTGCTAACGCTCCTGTATCTGTAAGAACTCCCTGACCACTTAAAATAGTATCTTCAACTAATTCAGCAGGAGTTAAATTCCAGAATACATCTCCGAGATTTTCTAACCCGATAGTAGCTTTTAAATCGGCGTTTTTTCCTCGTTTTCCAAATTCATTCATAAAAATTATTTTCTGTTAGTCAAGTAGACTAAGACGATTTTTCGTTGCAAAAGTACACCATTGCGTGTTTATTGTTCGGATTTTTTTCGGATTCTTTTAACAACATATAAACAAATTGTTAACCCCGAAGTGCTCAGTTTGTTGTGAATCAAATGGATAACAAAATTTCCGAATTGTGTAATAATTAACTTTTTATCAGCTGAACTAGTTTCTCCACGGCTTGTTTGATATTGTTTCGAACTTCCAAAATGCTTGCGTCCATCATATAACACGGAGCACTGACAATTTTGTTGACCGGATCTACAGAAATTTCTGATATCGTTTTGTATTCGCTTTTCACTCCTACAGATTCAATTCCCCGGGAAAATGCGGTAATGTCGTAAGGTGAAGGATCTTTGTCTGTTCCCAATGTAAGTGTGGCATGTATCGAAGAGCCCTCGAATGCTTTTGCCAGAACAACCGGGCTCACGCAGAGAGCTGCAATCGGTTTCCCAATGTTTACCAGGTTGACAAGCAGTAATTTGACTTCCGGCAAAATAGAACCTGAAGGGCCTTCAAAAGCCCATTTAGTGAAGTTTTTCGCGTTTCCAAATCCACCGGGAATTACTAAGCCGTCTAATTCTCTCAAATCAACTTCATGGATATTAGTAACCGAACCACGGGCAATTCGTGCCGATTCAACCAGCATATTCCGTTTTTCCGCTTGCTCTTCACCGTTCGTATGGTTAATAACATGATGCTGATCTGCATCAACAGAAATACAAATAGCTTCTGCTCCGGCCTCTTCAATTGCCAGTAAGGTAAGCACCGCTTCCTGAATTTCCGATCCGTCATAAACCCCGCATCCGGATAATAAAACTCCAATTTTCATAAACTCTTTTTTTCAAAATTAATTACAAATTGAATATTCGCTATAACATTAAGATTTCTTCAATTAATTATAGTGATTCGCAATTGGTAATTCGTAATTTTAGGATGTGGAACAAAAAATAGTTTTTTACGATGGAGATTGCGGTCTTTGCAATAAGAGTGTGCAGGTTATTCTGAACAAAGAAAAGTCGGCTGAATTAAAGTTTTGTGCTTTGCAAAGTGATGTGGCGCAGGAATTCTTTGTTTTGAAGGGGGAACCGGCTCCTGATTTAAGTACTTTGATCTTTTATGATGGTCGAAGCTTTTCTTACAGATCAACTGCAGTTTTACGCATTGCCTCGTACTTAAAATTCCCGGCAAACTGGATACGAATTGGATGGATTTCCCCGGTTTTTCTGCGCGATTTTATCTACCGCCAGATTGCGAAAAGAAGGAACAGAATGTTTAAATCTCAATGTTTTTTACCATCAATAGAACAACGTGTGCGATTCTTAACTCAAAAGTGGTGGTAGAGTACACATCTGTTGATAACTCAGTTACTTTCTCATTCGTTTCAGGGAATTAACTGCATTTTCATTGATTATTTTTGTTTTATGAAAATTTCGGCTTCTGTTTATTCCGATAAGAAAAGACAGCTCGCAGCTACCATTGAGGATTTGGTGGATCACCGGGTTGATTTGTTGCATGTGGACTGTAATGACGATTTGAAGGTTTTTGAAGATATCGCTGCGATCCGTGAAATATGTTCTATTCCGATCGATTTGCATATCATTACCAAAGAACCGGGTAAGTATTATGACTTACTTCGTCAGAACCCGGTGGAATATCTGACATTTCAATACGAAGATGCCGAAGGCCCAATTGATATTCCTTCTGATATTACCGGTAAAAAAGGTTTATCTATTGTTACGCCGACTCCGGTTTCAGTATTTGAGGAATATCCGAATTTTGATTTTATCCTGTTGATGGCTACTGTGCCCGGACAAAGCGGTGGCGTTTTTGATGCTATTAACTTTTCCAAGATCAGAGAATTTCAAAAGCAGTTTCCGGATAAAGCTGTTCATG
>CAMLIF010000137.1 GCA_946479985.1 uncultured Flavobacteriales bacterium | reverse complement strand
TGGAGAGCTTAAACCACACGTAAAATTCGGGTTGGTGGATGAAAACGGAAAAGAGCTTCTGGGAACAAAATACGAATACATCTCAAATCCTGGATTTGTTGTAAAAGACATGGTTGAAATCAAGCAGGGAGGAAAATACGGCTTGTACAATTATGTTGACAAATCGATGGTAAACGTAAAATACGATGTGATTTATCCGAGTAAAATCATGGAGTATGTAGCTATCGGTGAAATTGGCGGCAAACTCTTCAAAATTTACAAAGACGGAACGCAGAAAGCATTCACGGAAAAAGAAAACGCACCGAATTACTTCAATTTATTGAAAGACTTCCGATTCAATTACCAATCTGAATTCTTCGCCTGGTGGTATAATACGGAGGAACTGGAATACTTCGATAGAGGGTATGGCAGTAACGGAATGATTATGCCTCCATCCTACCTCAACCAATTGAAGGTTTTTCCAAAATTCATGTATAGCATTTATTGTGAACAGGATTCATTGAATTACGAACCGTTAAAGCAGATAAAACGAAGTGATGATATTGTTTCTATTACAACCGACTTGTACAGAATGGTTTCTGAAGCCAGAGGAAATGTTATAAACACAAAAAACCTGGTTACCATTAATAAATCAAACCATGTAGTTGGATCTGTCGAATTGTATTCGGTTGATGACTATTCTATGATGGATGCAAACCAATATGCTGCACCTGCTTTCAAATTTATCAATGATAGTTTGATAGAAGTTAAAAACTACGTTTTTATGGAACGGGAGGAAGAATTCAATTCGTTCATGCCCTATGCTTACAGAACCAAATATGAATATTATTCCATAGAGAAATCTGGTAAGATAACCGCTTTAGGTAACGGAAATTATCCTATGATCTCAGCCATTGATCTTTCAAGAAATCATTTCAAAGGAAGTTTCTACCGGAATTTAAGGGAAGATGAAGTAGAACGGATAAAGCTCGACGGAACTGGTCCAACAGGCGAAGTATTCCATTTTGATGATCCGGAAGAAGCAGAATACCTTTCTTATCAGATTACCGACCATCTGTCTGTTGCCGATATGGAATTTATGATCAATGAATTATATGCATCAAAAGGCATGAAATTCACTGATCCTGCTCTGAATAATTATTTCTCGCAATTCAGCTGGTATAAACCGAAATACAAAAATGTAGATTCGAAATTGACTGATCTGGAAAAGCGGAATGTAGCCATGATCAAACGCTATTTGAAAGACATTAAATCAAATCCAGGAAAATTCATCCATGCCACAGTCGACGAATCGCATGCTGCCGGTTAGAATTCTACTTTTCCTATTGATAAATCTGTTCAATTTCGGGATTTTCGAAGTTGCTCTGACCTATATAAATCCGGACTTTGACAATGGTTTCCTGGTCCACAAAACGCATTTAGCATCAAATGTGCTCTTCAAATCCGGATTAGTTGTTCACGGAATTGCATCATGCACAACACTCTTTCTGTGCAGTTTACTTGTTTTGTTTCGTTTTGAGACTAAATTCCGGCAACTACATAAAACGTTAGGTAAAGCAGCTCTGATCTTATTGTTTCTATTCGTTGTTCCGGGTGGACTTATTCTCAGCTTTTATGCCGAGGGCGGTATAACCGGAAAATTCCTGTTCTTCCTGCTTGCCGTCTATACTGCTTATATCGGAAGAACGGCATACGTATCAATCAGAAGAAAAAATGTTCCGCTTCACACCTTGTTTATGAAAGAATTACTGTGCCTGCTTCTATCTGCAATCATTCTCAGAATTTCATTGATAACGCTAAGTCAGTTAAGTACTTTCGAGTGGAAAACGCTCTATTGTTTATCAATTGTTATCAGTTGGTTACCAACAATAATTATATTTGCTTTTCTAAAAAGAAGAAGCCGATACAACCATTTTGCTTAAAAATCGTTTATCTCTTTGTAAACAAATCCTATTTATGAAAAACCTGTTACTCATTCTGACAATCGTTACTTGCTGCTTATTCTCAAACAGTGCTAAAGCATCACACATTGTTGGTGGTGAAATTTATTATGACTCCCTTGGTAATAATAATTACAAAATCACCATTGAATTATTCCGGGATTGTGGTTCGGCAACAGGTTTCGATGCTCCGCTTCAGTATACTATTTTCTATGCTAACGGAACTGTTTACAGCACCTATAACGTCGATTTTTCATTGGTTGAACAGCTTCCTGTTGTTTATGATGATCCCTGTGTAACTCCTCCAACCGACATTTGTATTGAACGAGCGATTTACATTGATACTGTTACATTACCTTTCGATCCGGGAGGTTATTACGTTTCTTATCAACGTTGCTGCTGGGCGGGAAATATTGATAATATTGTTGATCCGACTGGAAACGGTATTACATTAACTACAAACATACCGGGTTCTTCGCTTGTAGATCTCGAAAATCACGGTGCCCGATTTGTGAACTATCCACCATTGGTATTGTGTTCCGGAAACTCATTGGATTTCGATCATCATGCATTTGATCCCGATGGAGATTCACTGGTATACTCACTTGCGGCGCCATATTTAGGTGGCAGCAGTTTGGATGTCACCCCAAGTCCGGAATCTGCCGCACCGTATGCTCCTGTCGACTGGAACCCCGGTTATTCAGCATCAATGCCATTCGGTACAGGCTCGAACATTGCAGTTGACTCCCAAACCGGAATGATCACCTTTACTCCGAACCTGGTTGGTAATTACGTTGCCGGAGTTCAGGTAGATGAATACCGGGAAGGAACCCTGATTAACTCGCATATCAGGACCTACGGCTACCGCATCGTAGCCTGTCAGGTAGAAATACCTGTAGAAGTTGCTATTACGGGACCAAGCTCAATTATTGAAGACTGTGGTTTTGCCGGATTTATCGTTTCTAGGTCTGACAGTACGGAAGCATTGGTAGTTCAGGTATTACTAAGTGGTACTGCAACCAATGGTGATGATTACCCTTACATTGAAGACACGTTGATTATTCCTGCGAATGTTGGTTCAGATACTATTGGGATCTCTGCATACTTCGACAATTTAACAGAAGGAAATGAAACGGTAGAATTCAATATTATCATCGAAAATATCTGTGAAGGAACATTCGATACTACATCTATTTCCTTAACGATCATTGATTATCTGGCAATGACCATCACTTCAACCGATTCGATTAATTTATGTTCTGAAATGGGACAAACTGCCTTTATCAACTGCAATGTTGAAAACGGTGTTCCAACCTATTTGTACGACTGGAATCCCGGAAACTGGGCAACAAACGCAGATAGTATATACATAACCGGAGCGGTGTTAGAACCAAACCTGAATATTTTCACTGTAACCGTTTATGATGTTTGCGGGAAGACAATTGAAAGTGCACCGATAAGGGTTTATGAACAATGTCCGATTACGGCTCCAAACTTCATAACTATGAACGGAGACGGAACAAACGATGCTTTCTACGTAAATAATCTCGACAATTTTGACAAGGTTTCACTGACTATAGTGAACAGATGGGGATCAGTTGTATATGAAAACGACGATTACAAAAACGACTGGAAAGGATTAGATGTAAGCGGTAAACAATTAAATGAAGGTGTTTACTTCTATACCATCACTCCAACCAGCGAAAAATATGAATACGACGATGTAGACAAAACTTTGTATACCATCCAGGGATTTGTTCACCTCATCAGCAACAAATAGAAAAATAAAAAAGGCTTCCAAAACGGAAGCCTTTTTACTGTTCTGAAATCCTGAAAAATCAGGATTACCATTCAATCTGACGCTACTACATTTTTGAAACCAGAAACAGTGCTTGTGTGATTTAATGATCCATGTTTTACCAGAACATGAATCTCACATTCAGCAATTTAGTAAGGCTGAAGCACCGAAACATCATGGAATTGACGATTTACGTCGTTTGGTTAGTGAATGGAGGATTTGAGTTATTTTTTAAAATCGACCAATCGTAAAATTAATCCGTTCGATCATCAATAACCTTCGGTAAACACTATCAGGCAAACGATAAAAAGAAAGTAATGGAAAATTGCTCTAAACGTTTTTCCAATCGAATTTTGCTTTCTCAAACGGGAAGATCTCATAGAGTTCTCCGGAATAGTAAAACTGATAACCAATCGCCCCGAATGAATAGGGAACTTCGTGAATTTTTATTGTTGAGCCGCCAACACGTGGATTTTTCTTCGGATGACTTTGTGGATATCCGACATTGAAAAGTGTTACCAGTATTTCCGGGCGTTTGTCAATAGGAAATCCTGCCCGTTCCCATTGCATTTTCACTTGCTTTAAGAAAAGAGCTGCGTACATGTAAGAGTAGAAATGATTGTGATAATCCGTCAGACGGGTAATTCGTTCTGCATTTACAGTTGCCGTATCCTGTCCAACAAAGTCTAAAAGATTCTCATACTCTTTTCCGAGGTAAAATTCACTTTTCGGGTTCTTCAGATTCCACTCAATATCCTTTGCCGTATGCTCTTTAATTCCTGTAACACCAAAACTAAACTGACTTTCTACAGAGAGAACTTTCAACGGCCCGATATACGATTTATAAATCTCCCGGTTAGAATTAAACAACCTAATTTGCTCACCCACCAAACAAGAAACAATTAAACGCGATTCAACACCGGTTACTTTAGCAACAGAATCAATCACTTTCCGGTCTTTCGCTACCGCAATTTTAAAATCCTGCCATTCTGAAATATTCATCCATTCGAATGCGCTTTTTCCACTTACACGCCTGGAACGATTTCCTTTTCCTTTGATTTTGCGGATTGCACGCTGATATGCGTTATTATCCATCAACTGCAAATCTACCGCATCCAGCATCCTTAATACTTCTACCTGGTCTGCACCCTGCTGAAGAACCGAAAGAATATGCTGCGCATTTTTCGGATAATATTCGTTCAAAACAATGATCCGGCTCAGGGCTTCATATTGCTGTTTTACAACGGTAGAACTGTCTGATTTGAAATCCTGGTTATACTTATCGTGAATCGACTGAAAATAACGGTTATTTGAATCTACAATTCCACCATCATCTGTCCAGCGGAAAGTAATTGCCAAATACGAAACGGTTAGAAAGAACCCTATTCCTGCGAAAATAAACGTAAGTGTAAAAAATGGAATTTTGAACCAACGAGAGCTAAAAAATCTTTTCAATTTGCTGAATTTTAGTGCAAAAATAAGGTGTTCAATCCATTTTGGCTGCAAACATTCACTAAAGTTATTAAACTACAAATATTCAGAACATTTAGCCTGAGACAATTCCTGTCACGCAATTGGAGAATTAAGGGGTTTATTGTAAGTTTACGCTTCTAAATTGCACCTATGAAAAAATACTACATTGCCAGTTTGTTCTTAACGCTTTCTTCAGCTTTAACTGCTCAGGACTCTCTTTATTCAAAAGTTTATGACAATAGTGTCGGCTATAAAGTGGAAGCACTTGCGGTTGAGTCAAACGGTCATGTTATTCAGGTTGGAAGTGCGGATTTCGATTATGCCGCGTTTACATATACAGACAGTCTCGGAAACGTCATAAGCGCATCCAAATATCTTATTGACGGTGAACCGGCCACTGGTTTCAATTTCACGGAAGCAGTAATAACTTCAGGTAATGAATATTATGTTTCCGGAGGTGTACTTCTGCAAGGCTTTGGTGCAAATGTGGGTGTTGTAGCAAAACTCAATAACCAGGGAACTGTAATTTGGTCGAAAGGAGTATTTACTCCGGCCCCTGGTTTCTTCAAGTGTACTGACATTATTGAATCTGCAGAACAAACATTGTGGGTAGTTGGGTCAGACGAACAAACAGGTGAAACGGCTATCATTGAATTCGATACGGATGGTGTGCAGTTAGCTTCTTTCTCATTTAAAATTGCGGGCGAAAGACTCGAAATTCAGGATATGAAAGAATTGGGAGACACATTAATCTTCACAGGAACGGTATATGCTACTTCCGGTTCAACGAAGGGAATTGTTTTTGCAACAGAAAAAGACGGAACCTTTCTTTGGTCAAACACAGTAAGTGATGTACAATTGTACGAAACGGAACTGAATGAAAACAGTATCTGGTCAGCAGGCAGGTTAAACCTTTCTGAGCCAGTAGTTCTAACATTGTCTCATAGCGGAACGATTCGGTCATTGAATACTTACAATAATGTTGGAATTGGAGAAATTGAGGATTTGGATCTTGCAAAGATCTATGATTCAACCCTGGCTATTACACTTGGTAATTTTTCTCTAAGCAAATTAATTGTAACTCGTGTGAATAGCCTCGACACTCATACATTTGGCATTGAGAATAACACAACCGATGTAGCTAGCAGAGAAAATAACGGCATGTATATCAGTGGATTCGGCCCGAATTACGGTGTTAAGTCACTTTTCGCTAATCCTCACGGAAACATGATCCGAATTGACTCTGCAGGCACTAAAATTTCATGTGTATCTGATAATGGATCTGTTTCTGTTAGCCCGCTTACACCAGCCGATACTCCAATTTCTTTGACAACTATGTCCGCTGCAACGTTCAGTGACCTGTATATAACGCAAGTACCAGCTACATTGACAGAAATTATTGGTTGTGTAGATTTTTACAGCGGAATTGATGAGTTAAACGAGTCGTTGATCTCCATTTTCCCAAATCCGGGAACGGGCCGGGTTCAGGTTGCAAATCCGAAAGGACTGAAAGGGAAATTAGAAATTCAAAACACATCCGGAGAAACGGTTTTCAAAACAAACATTACCTATACGGAACAAACACTAGATTTGAATCATTTACCTGCCGGAGTTTACTTTTTCCAGTTTAAAAACCAGACAGATAATACCAAAATTTCTTCGGGAAAACTGATCATTTTATAATTGTAGGCTATCTACTGTTAAGCCAGCAAATATTGCCACGAATCCACGAATTCAATCTGCCAAAGGCAGATTCACAATTTCATAGTATTAACTATTGAGAAAAATAAAAATTCGTGCATTCGTGGCTAATAAAAAGAACCTGTCAATGTAAATTTGAGATTGTAACCGTACCTTTGCCCACATGGAAAACAATTTCATCTTTTACAAGCTGCGCAAAACATTTCAATGGAATGAAGAAAAAATCGGCGATCTGTTCCGGTCTGTCGATTTCAATGTTGCACCACCGGAATTGTTTTCATGGATGAAACAGGAACAATTCGAGGGCTATAAAGAAATGCCGGATATTGCTTTAGCAGCACTTCTGAATGCCTTTATTGCAGAAAGACGAGGTTTGCAGGATGGAAAAATTCCCGAACACGAAGAAAAACTGAACAACAATGCTATTTTCAGAAAATTGAAGATTGCTCTTGCATTGAAAGATGATGAGATTGTAGACATTATGGCTTTAGCCGACATGCGTATCGGGAAAGCAGAATTAGGTTCGTTTTTCCGCGACCCGAAACACCACAATTTCCGTCATTGTAAAGATCAGTTCCTGCGTAATTTCATTCGTGGTATTCAGATTAAATACAGCGTTCCGATTCAGAAATAGTTAATGGAATTCGTCTGAGAACCAATGAAAATCATTTTTCAAAAGCGGTAATTCTTTATAAGCAATTGGTTTCAGGTCAAAAGTATCTTTTTGAAGCACCAACTCCCCTGTTTCGTTTTTCCACAAACATTGAACCGACTGGTATTTTGTAACGTATCGCCTTTTATCGCTCGTATTTAACTCATAATCGACCATTCTATCATCAGAAAGTTGTAGGATCAGGTAATTCTGACGATGAATAAATAATCGTTTTATCTTCTTAGAACCAACAACTTCGTATGCTCCGTGATGTGCTAATCTGGCTGAATTATCATCGTTGAATTGTCCGTCCACCAGACTTGGCAAACAAACTTCTGCTAAAACCAGAACTATGAAAATCCCTTTCACGATTTGTTTTCGCTTACTCGAAATCGTCCGGGTCATTAATACATTGTACCCGAAAATGGCTTTCCACTGGTTTTGAAACATCGCAGAATACACACAACCGAGCACAAGCAATGAAATAGAAAGCAGTTTTACTGAAATATCGAATGAGAAATTAACCAGCACTACTTGTCCGAAAACCGCAATGCACAACAATGAAGCAAGAAACTGAGTTCGTTTAAAGATTAAAAGCAAAGCTGTGAGTAGTTCTACATAGCCAAGCACAACGGTGTACGAGTATGAACTTCCAACAACCGACCAATAAGCGATATCTTTCGAAAGAAACCCGAACGGTGTGTAAACAATATTCGGTTCCGGTTGATAGAATTGGAGTTTTACAACCTTATTCCAGCCATAACTGAACAGGAAGAAGAATAGAATAGATGCTAAAACGGTTTTCAGTAATTCGATCGAAGTTGTTTTCGTTCTCTTACAAATCCAACCAACCAGGGGACTACTCAGCGCTCCTAAAAACAAGCTAAACAAAGCAACCAAATAAGTCCCGTAGGTATCGGTTTCGAACAAAAGACCAGGTTCAAGTGCCTTGATCGATTGGTATATTGGGTATTGAACGGATTTGAAAAACCAGTTAAAGAAGTGGTAATCGAACGGAAGCAGTAAAATCCACCAAACGCCAACTCCGATGAATATTAATTTGAA
>CAMLIF010000136.1 GCA_946479985.1 uncultured Flavobacteriales bacterium | reverse complement strand
TGCTTTTTACATGCGGATCTATAGCTGCTTCTCGTAACAGGTCTACCACATAATCAAAACGGTGATACGGAAAATGAAGTAAGATATCGTGATTCAGAATTTGTTTGATAATACTTGGTTTCCCTTTAAACAGCGGATGCTCTGAACCTTTGTGTTTAGGATAAAGAAAGCGTTCTTCCCCAAAATCGGGAAATTTCATAAAGTCTTTGAAATTGTGATATTTTCCGCCTGAAATCGGGAATGTTTCTTTTCCCAGGTTCAGGAGTTTGTTCAGTACTTCCAAAAGATCTACGGGCATTTGATGATCAATAACCAAACGTACCGGAGCACCTTTTTTCCGGTTTTTGATACTCTTCTCCATTTTTTCAATGAAGGAAAGCGATAAATCATCATCCAGGTTTAATTCTGCGTCCCGCGTGAATTTGAATGTATAAGCGTAAATGCGCTCATATTTGAACAAAGCGAACAAATGGTCCAGGTTCAGCCGGATAATGTCGTCTACGAGGATAATTCCGCGCTTGCCGTCTTGTACTATCGGGTAAAAGCGATTAAGGGTTTCAGGGATCTCAATGAGCGCCATCCGTGTTTTGCTGTTTTTGTCCCATTCCATTCGAACAGCAAGATAGATAACCTTGTCCCTGAGCCTTGGCAGCGGAATTTTCCGGTCAATCAGAACAGGAACGAGTTCATGCACCAATGTTGAATGAAACAGTTCGGAAAGTTGAGCCCTGGTTTCTTTGTTTACCGTTTTGTCATCATAATGGTAAATATTTTCTTCCTCAAGTGTTCGTATGAGTTTTTGATAAACTTCTTCGAATTTGCGCTGCTGTTTGATAACAATAGCGTGAACTGCGGCAAACAAGTCTTCTGCAGTACCACTAAAACCTTCAACTCTTTTATTGTTAACGGCGATCATCCGTTTCAGGTTGGCAACACGAACCCGGTAAAATTCGTCCATATTATTGGAGTAAATGCCAAGAAAACGAATGCGTTCAACCAACGGAACGCTTTCATCTATTGCTTCCTGAAGAACCCGTTCATTGAACGACAGCCAGCTTAATTCACGATTATTCAAGATCATGTCATAAATGTGGCGAATATTTTTTGCAGTTGAAAGCGTAACGTCCATTATTATTAAGGAAAGCGCGAAATTAGGGTTGAGATGTTAAGTCTGTGTCAAGTGAACGTTATCTGTAGTGGCAAGTCGCGACTTGCCACTACAGATAACAAAAAAAACGCTTCTCGTTATGAAAAGCGTTTTTAAAGTGCAAGCTGAGAGCCATTACGTTAAACATAAATGAACTTACTCGCGAAGTTCCTTGATAAAAATACTGGAAAGATCAATAATTTCCAAAGCATTTGTTTCAAAATTACGGACTCTTGAATTAATTAATATAGCGAAGTCATCGGTCAGAATAGGCATAACGGCAGCGTCATCAATCAATGTTTGATCTGCTTTTACCATTAGTATATGACGTTTCTTAGGGTCTAATTCTTTATTCATGGTAATGAACAGATTATTGAACTCCTGGCTTTTGTAATGGAACGGATTAATAAAGCGTGATTGTGCTTTGATCTTGCCACTATAAAACAGGTTCAGGAAGTTTTCTCCGTCCGGATAATCAGCAATCCACTGCGTAAGCCACATGTCAGCTGTTCCGTTCATAACCATCTCATCACGTTTTTTAGAATCTACTACCTGTAGTTTGATGACGATGCCCAGGTTTTCAGTTAATTGTTTTGCGATACTTCTGGTAAGTACTTCCCGGTCACTTCCTTTTTTTCCTGCCACCAGTAAAGTAAGAGCGGGAAAATTCTTACCGTCTTCAAATCCGGCCTGGGCCAGTAATGATTTTGCTTTTGCCACATCGAATTTGAATCCTTTTACATCAGTGGCATCAAAAAATGAGCAGTTAGGAATTAAACCGTGCTCATCCGGATAACCTTCACCCATCAATTGTGTTTCAACAAGGTAATTACGATCAATAGCCATGTTTAATGCCTGGCGAACGCGTTTGTCCTGTAATGCTTTATTCTTATGATTGAAACCGATAAAGGTAATGGAAGCTGATTGCTGAACGTCTACCTTGTGGTGAACAGTTTTACCTAATTGCGCATCATGTAATGAACCTAAGATGTTATCAACCTGATCTGCCGGAATTTCCAATACCAGATCAATCTCTGAATTTCTGAAAGCTTTTAACTCACTGGATTTATTTGTTGAATAAGTAACCAAAATACTTCCGAGGAACGGAAGCTGATTGCCAAACTCGTCTTTTCTCCAGTAATTATTGTTTCGTACCAATTTGATTTTATCCGTGGTTTTTTCTTCCAGGCAAAAAGGTCCGGTTCCAACAGGATGATTAACAATATCAGTTCCGTAAGTATCATACGCCTCTTTCGGGAAAACCCCAAAACCGGTATAACAAAGCAGTTTATCAAAACCAGCGAATGGCTCTACAAGCTTAATTTTCAATGTGTTTTTGTCAACCACCTGGATTCCGCTTACTCCGCCGTCTACATATTTCTTAGAAGTCTTTTGATAATAAGTAGTTCCACCTTCGATGCGCTCTAATAACAAACTGCTGACTTCATTTAATTTCAGACCGCTGCATGCCATATCCAACGTGAATTTCAAATCTTCAGCTGTCAATTCTCTTCCTTCACCATCAAAACAATCATCATCATGGAAAAACACTCCTTTTCTCACTTTCAGAGTGTATTCCTTTCCATCAGCAGAAACCTTGAATGATTCAGCCAAACTGGGTTCTATTTCGTCATTGCTCGGATTTAATCGTAAGATTGGATCGAAGATTTGAGAAGTTACGCGGCTTGCGTAGATATCTATTGCCTGAAGCGGAAATAAACCAGTAATTTTTTCAGCTGACATAAAACGGAATTCTCCTCCGTATACAGCTCCGCCAATGGCTTTTTTGCTGGCAAGGTCCTCCGATGAATCGGAACATGAAAGAAGCGACAGGGTAATAGCTCCAAAAATGATTAGTTGTTTAAACATGGTTTATTTTTTCATGAGTAGCGAGCAAATATAACAATAGTCTCACATTTATTTAACAGGAATAAAAGAAAAAGCTCCATGGGTGTGGAGCTTTAACATTTGGTTTAAAATAAAAGTAGTTTATGTTGGAATAACATGGTATCAAAAATAACTATTTTTTTGACTTTGAGCATGTTTTGGTGAAAAATATAACATTTAGTAGCCCATTTTTTCCCGAACCCTTGCTAAAACTGGTCTTGCAACGGCTCTTGCTTTTTCTGCTCCCAGCCGTAAAATAGACTCCAGTTCATCGAGATTTGTCATATAATGATTATAGATTTCCCTGTTTGATGCGAATTTGGTTAAGATTAAATTAAGCAAAGCTGTTTTCGCGTGACCGTAACCGAAACCACCATTGGTGTAATTTGTGCGCATGGCTGCAATATCTGCCGATTCTGCCAACAACTCGTATAATTTAAATACGTTACATGTATCGGGATCTTTAGGTTCTTCCAGTCCTTTCGAATCAGTTACAATTCCCATTACCTGCTTTTTCAACTCCTTTTCCGGAAGAAAAATATCAATGTAATTGTTGCGCGATTTACTCATCTTTTCACCATCTGTTCCCGGAACCAGCTGTGTGTCTTTATTGATCCGGTCTTGCGGTAAAACAAAAACATCCCCGTGAATATGATTTACTCTTCCACCAACGTCGCGTGTCATTTCCAAATGCTGAAGCTGATCTTTTCCAACCGGAACTTCATCAGCATCATACAATAAAATATCGGCAGCCATTAAGATTGGATAGGTAAATAATCCACCGTTGACATCGGCTAACCGGTCTTTTTTGTCTTTATACGAATGTGCCAGTTCCAGGCGGCTAACCGGAAAGAAGCAAAGCAAATACCACATCAATTCCGCAACTTCAGGAATATCACTTTGGCGGTAAAATGTAGATTTTTTCGGGTCCAGTCCGGAAGCAAGCCACGCTGCTGCAGTTGAATAGGTGTTATGCTTCATCACAGCCGGGTCTTTGATCTGTGTTAATGAATGCAGATTTGCAATAAACAAAAACGAATCGTTTTTTGGGTTATTGGCCAATTCAATTGCTGGAAAAATTGCTCCGAGTAAGTTCCCCAAATGCGGTGTTCCTGTACTCTGAATTCCGGTAAGTATTCTGGACATTTGTTTGTTTTTTCTGCGAATTTAAGGTTTTCTGTCACCTTGGTGTAAGAATGTCTTATTTTTGAGTGAATGAAAAAACTGCTGGGTATTCTTTGTTTCCCTTTCAAACTCTACGTGGGAGCAGTTTTTGTGTTGTTCTTAATTTTATTCTATCCTTTTTTCCTGCTGGTTTTATCGCGTAAATCGTGGAAGAAACACAGCTTTAAGATTTTCATGGTTTGGAGTTACCTCATGCAGGTTTTTACACTGGTGATCGTGATAAAGAAGAACAGGCCGCAATTGCCGGCGGGTCCGTGTATCATTGTGTCGAATCACACTTCCTATTTCGATATTTTTTTAATGTATGCTATTGTTCCTCACCATCCGTTTTTGTTTATGGGGAAAGCGGAAATACTTTCTTATCCGCTGGTGAAACGATTTTTTATCGACCTGAATATTCCTGTTCATCGAAAAAACCAGCGTTTGGCTGCTATGTCGTTCATCCAGGCAAAACAGGCCTTGAAAGAGGGCTGGTCGATTGTCCTGTTTCCCGAAGGCGGTATTCCCGATGACAATGTTCCTGCGATGATCCCGTTTAAGGATGGCGCTTTCAAATTGGCAAAAAGTGCAAAAGTGCCCATAGTTTCAATGACATTTTTGGATAACTACCACGTTTTTTCCGAGCCATTTCATGTTGATTACGCGCATCCGGGAATTTCACGTGTCGTTTTTCATCCTGTGATCTCGGCCGAAGAAGTAAGCCGGCTTACAGAAGCTGAGTTGAGTGTAAAGACCTTCGAATTAATTTCCGCTCCGTTGAAGGAGCGCGGTTTAATGTAGGGGCAAGTCGCGACGGGAATTAAGTACAATACGCACCCAACAAACATTTAGTGTTTCTTTTGCGAAGTGTTAACGGAGCCAATTCGCGAATTCGCGGTAAGCTTGTATCCCGCGAATGCACGAATTCCCTGCTCGCTAACGCTGCGCGATTTAGAATACCTGTCTTACAGATAATAATCGATTTTGTGATTTGGGTGCGTATAATACATAACTCCCGTCGCGACTCGAACCTACATCAGGATTATCAATCAAAATATCTTATTTTTGCAGCATGAAAATTTCAGAAGACACAATCGATCATATTTCCAATTTGGCAAAACTTCGTTTTGAAGGCGCAGCTAAAACAGAGATCATCAATGATTTAACAAAGATCATGGATTTTATGAGCATTTTGGCTGAAGTTCCGACAGACAATGTGGAACCGCTTATTTTCATGAACGAAGAAAAGAATGTTCTGCGTTTGGACGAGCCGGAAGTAACCATTACGCAGGCACAAGCATTGAAAAACGCTCCGAAGAAAGATTCTGATTATTTCCGTATTCCTAAAGTGTTGGATAAATAACGTGAGTTCGGGAGATGTTTATTACTCCTTTCTGAAAATACGTTCCATGGTTTCCTGATTTGGTCTCCATCCGCCGTCGTTTTGTCCTCCTGCCTGTGAATAGGCAAAAATCTTCCCTTTCCGATTAAATAAAATAGCCACGGTAGAATAGCAAATGGAGCAACCAGTGATGATATTCACTTTTGCAACTAGCGTGTCTTTTTTGAGAATCAGATCATTTGCTTCAAAGGGATATTCTCGGGAAATGGTTTTGTATGACCAGGTTTCTTTCAGTTCGTGATTCAGTGCCAATACCTGAATATCATACTTGGCGGGCCAGGCACCTCTACCTTCTTTAAAATCGTCGCAAAGCGCATAAACATAGCCGTTTGCAGCAATGGCCTTCTTCACATTGTAGTCTTCAATCTCTTTGTAGAGAACAATCTTGTTTGCCTGTATTTTTACCAAAATTGCTGTTGGCCGGGAAAAGGCAAAATTGGTATTATGATCAAGTAAGTAGTACTCCGAACTCAGTTTGGTGATCTTCCAGCTTATTGATTCCTTCTCAAGATAGTTTGCCGGAACACGGAGAATTTGGTTGAAGTTTGAAGGACGAATACTGTTTTTGTCCAGCAGTTTTTCACCAACGATGGTATCCAATGGATTTGGTGGAATGCTAGATTCGGATTGCTTATTTAAGTGCTTTTTTTCTGGTTTGCAGCAGGAATTTACTGAAAGAAGTAACGAGGCAATGAGAAAGATAGAAGTTGATTTCATAGGTAGCGGAATCAGCTAAAATCATGCCGTTGTGAGCTAAATTTCTATTCCAAAGCAGGAATCTGATTGTTTTTTGCAGATTAATGCGAAATCTAAGAGCGAATTGCCTTAATTCCCGGAAGTTCAATGCCTTCCAGGTATTCCAGCATCGCACCACCACCGGTTGAAACATAACTCACGTCATCTGCCAATCCGAAAAGATTAATCGCAGCAACTGAATCGCCGCCGCCAATAAGCGAAAAAGCTCCTTTCTTAGTTGCGCGGACAATTGCCTGTGCTACTTCAGCTGTTCCTTTCTGGAAATTACTCATTTCGAAAACTCCCATCGGGCCGTTCCATAGGATGAGCTTAGAATCTTCAATGATTTTTGCGCAGGAAGCAATACTGTCCGGACCAACATCAAGCCCCATCCATCCGCTCGGAATTTGTCCGATTGGAACGAGTTGCGTGTTTGCGTTATTGTCGAATTTATCAGCAATAACAGTATCTGTCGGAATGTAAATGTTAACTCCTTTTGCTTTTGCTTTTGTAAGAATATCGTTTGCAACGTCCAGGTAATCGTCTTCTACCAATGAAGATCCAACTTGTCCACCTTGAGCTTTTGCGAATGTGTAAGCCATTCCGCCGCCAACAATCAGGTTATCTACTTTTTCAAGTAAACGTTCGATGATTGTAATTTTCGACGAGACTTTTGCCCCGCCTACAATTGCGGTCAATGGCTTTTCGGTGCTGTTCAATACGCGATCAACACTTTCAATTTCGCTTTCCAAAAGGAACCCGAACATTTTATCGTTCGGGAATGATTTTGCCACCACCGTTGTAGATGCATGTGCTCTGTGTGCTGTTCCAAAAGCATCATTTACATAACAATCACCATGTTTTGCCAAATCTTGTGCGAAAGCTTCGGTTCCGGCAGTTTCCTGTTTGTAAAAACGAACGTTTTCCAACAAGAGAACTTCTCCCGGTTTTAATGCTGCACTCATTTCGTTTGCAGCAGCTCCAACGCAATCAGGAGAAAATTGAATTGATTTACCAAGTAAACTTTCTATTTTCCCGATAATGTGTTTTAACGAAAAGCGATCTTCAGGGCCTTCTTTCGGTCTTCCCAAATGCGACATCAACACAACGCTTCCGCCATGATCCAAAATGTGTTTGATAGTTGGCATAGCAGCCCGAATACGCGTATCATCTGTTATCTCTAATGTTTCTTTGTTCAATGGAACATTAAAGTCTACACGCACCAACGCACGTTTGTTCTTGAAATCGTAATTCGAAATTGCTGCCATGTTTTTGGATCTAATTGATGGCGCAAAAATAGGCTTTTGAGTTGGATAGGCAAAATGATCGGTGATTTGTGAAGGAGGAAGAATTTGATTTACTCGACCATTTATGGTACCATAACTATTAATTCAATTATATTCATTGACATATAAAAATGCGTATAATAATGGATTTATATCCATTTGCATATAATTTTATATATTTGATTGTAATTATATTAAATTGCATATAATGAAGCGATTGGCGGAGTTCGTAAGAGAGCGCAGAAAGGAAGTGAATCTTACCCAGGAAGAATTTGCAGAACGTGCGGGTGTTGCATTAACAGTAATTCGAAAAATTGAGCAAGGTAAAACGAACCTCAATTTGGATAAAGTGAACCTCGTACTCCAAATGTTTGGTCATGAACTTATACCTGTAAATAGTAAAGAATTGACAAAATGAGAAAGGGAAATGTTTATTATAAAGAGCATCATGCCGGGATTATTTTGGAAACAAATGATGGACATTATGTTTTTCAGTACACCAAAGAATACATAGAGAATCATACATCGGATTTCATTACATTTTCTATGCCTGTTGTGAAAAAGGAATACTCGAGTAAACAACTTTTTCCGTTTTTTGAAGGCTTGATACCCGAAGGGTGGTTATTAGATGTGGCAACCAAGAGTTGGAAGATTAACCCTAATGACAGAATGGGATTATTATTGGCCTGTTGTAAAAATTGTATTGGAGCGGTGAGCGTTATACCTATACCTGAAGATGATGAAGACTAAGTGTTTATATTGTTACGAAGAATTGGCGGGAAATGCTGATTTTCATGAAAAATGTTCGCTTAATTTTTTCGGAGTTTCGGAGCCGCCGGATTTGTCGTATTCTTTGGATCAAATGGTTGATTTAGCAAAAGATGTTGTCGAGAGAAGCATAGCAGTACCTGGTGTGCAGCCTAAACTTTCGATGTCGATTGTAAAGGAACCAGAGAATAATTCCAGGCTTACGGTTGTTGGTGCGTTGGGAGGTTTATATATATTCAAGCCGCCATCGGAGCAATTTCAATCATTACCGGAAAATGAGCATTTGACGATGCGTATGGCGGAGGCTTTTGGAATAAGAGTTGTTCCATCAAGTTTGATCCGCCTAAAATCGGGTGAACTATCCTATATCACGAAGAGAATAGACCGAACTGTCCAAGGTGAGAAAATCCACATGCTGGATATGTTTCAGATAACAGAGTCAATTGATAAATACAGAGGTTCAATGGAATCGATCGGCAAAGTGTTGAATCAGTATTCCGATAATACCCTGCTTGATAAAATATTGTTTTTTGAGT
>CAMLIF010000135.1 GCA_946479985.1 uncultured Flavobacteriales bacterium | reverse complement strand
CTTCGGTAGCTTCCTGGGCTGAACCGAGAATCGGAATTAAGGTAAGCGCAGATAAAAGGGTATTTTTAAGACTACTCATCATATTCTGATCTTATTGTCTTACTAAACGAAATGGTGATTTCGAAGTATATTCACTTTCAAAGAAAGCATCCAGTTTTTTATCCTTAAAAGTTAAAACGTAGTTCGACATTCCTATATCTTCCGAATCTGTACCGTCTGCTCCTACTACTTTTTCTTCTTTCACTTTAGTTGCATATTTTTTCAGATCAGCGGCTGTCACTTCTTCATAAGTGTACATTGCATAAAGTAAAATATCATTTCCTTCTTTTTTCAGCTTCAGAATAGTATAATTCGGATTTGGCCCCAATGTCAGGAAAACGGAATTCCCGACAGTAGAATAATATATCGAATCTCCAAGAGGCAGTTCCCGAATTCCGTCTGAATCTTCTTCAATCAGTTTATCCTTCTCAATTCGAATGGTTGTTTGATATTGTCCTGTTGAATCAAGCTCCATAATTCCCTGAAAATCTTCCGGATATTCTAAGGAATACGTACCTAGAAGGTCTTGTGGAAATTCAGTTGCCTGTTTCCCAGGAACCTTTGATGCCGAAATATTGGTACAAGAGCCAAGTGACAGGATTAACGTTAGGACCCCGAGGAACGTATAGAATTTATTCATGGATGAAAGATTTTTATTTAACATAGTCAGATTATGAATATAACAAAAGTAAAAGAATCAACCCAACTTCGGTATCTGTGAATAGAACAATTCAAAAAATTATCTCAGAGGAAAACATTCAGCATCTGCTTAAAAACCGTAAATTCGCGTGCAAATAAAAAAAAGATACTATGTCGAAAGAAGTTTATATTGTTGCTGCTGTTAGAACCCCGATGGGAGCATTCATGGGAGGATTATCAACAGTTCCTGCAACACAGCTTGGTTCTGTAGCTATTAAAGGAGCTTTAGATAAAGGTGGTGTAAAACCTGAATTAGTGAATGAAGTATTTATGGGGAACGTCTTGCAGGCTGGTGTCGGACAAGCTCCTGCCCGTCAGGCTGCACTGGGAGCCGGACTTCCAAATACAGTTCCTTGTACAACAGTTAACAAAGTATGTGCTTCGGGAATGAAAGCAGTGATGCTTGGTGCTCAGACAATTTTAGCCGGTGATAACGAGATTGTTGTTGCAGGTGGGATGGAAAACATGAGTATGGTACCTCATTATATTGATGGCCGTAACGGAACAAAATTCGGTAACATTACAATGCTCGACGGAATTACCAAAGATGGCTTACTGGATGTTTATAATAAAGTTCCAATGGGAAATTGCGCCGAAGAATGTGCTAAAGAATATAATTTCTCAAGAGAAGACCAGGATAATTTCGCAATTACTTCGTATAAACGTGCTGCGGCGGCATGGGATGCGGGAAAATTTGACAACGAGGTTGTTCCTGTTTCTGTTCCTCAGCGAAAAGGTGATCCGATTGTAATTTCGAAAGACGAAGAATATACAAATGTTCATTTGGACAAAATTCCAACATTGAGACCCGCTTTTGATAAAGAAGGAACAATTACTGCAGCAAATGCTTCAACGTTAAATGATGGAGCTTCTGCTTTGATTCTTGCTTCAAAAGAAGCAGTTGAAAAATACGGTTTAACTCCATTGGCGAAGATTATTGGTTACGGAGATGCTGCACAAGATCCGGTTTGGTTTACAACTTCTCCTTCCAAAGCTGTTCCCGTTGCTCTTGCAAAAGCAGGACTTCAAACTTCAGATGTTGATTTCTGGGAATTGAACCAGGCTTTCTCTGTTGTAGGATTGGCGAATACAAAGATTTTAGGACTTGATCCGGAAAAAGTAGACGTAAACGGTGGTGCAGTGGCACTTGGACATCCGCTTGGAAACTCCGGATCACGTGTCATTGTTACTCTTATTAACGTATTGAAACAAAACAACGCTAAAATTGGTGGCGCTGGTATTTGTAATGGCGGCGGCGGCGCATCTGCAATTATTATAGAGAACTGCTAGTAAGTAATTAACATTATATACTGAGTCCTGGTCCCGTATGTACGGGATCAGGATTTTTTTTGTGAAAACCTTCACAATCTATGCGCGCATAGCACTTGTCTATTCGAACTCCTCCTTTGTCTATTTTTTCCGTGACTTTAGTCGAAAATCATATTCATTCATCGAGAGAAATGCGTAATTTATCATTACTACTAAAAACAATGCGCAATGAGATCACTACTACAATTCCGCGTCTGTCTTTTACTTATGATGAGCTTCACTTTCATCGATCAGGCACTTTATTCACAATCTACTTGTCCAAACGCCGATTTTGCTAATACCAATTTCGATAACTGGCAAGGTTTCTATGGAACTTACAACAATCCGGGACAAAACACCGGTTTTATCGGAGGTCGGCACACCATTTTTGCCGGGCCGGGAGTTGATCCTCTTACATGTGGCGGGCTGAGCGTGCTTCCTCCGGGAGGAACTGCCTCTGCACGATTAGGAAATCAGGGTACAGGCGCTTTGGCAGAACAGCTTCGCTATGGATTAGTTGTTGATCCTCAAAATGCACTATTCGTATACAAATATGCGGTTGTTTTGGAAAATCCGGACGATCATGACCCGAACGAGCAACCTGAATTTTCGGTTCGGCTGCTTGATTCCGGGGGGAATCCAATTGGCGGACCATGTGGCACTTACGTTGTGTATGCCGGCCAGCCGGGACAGAATTTCAATAATTGCGGTGACGTAACATGGCTTCCATGGACTACTGTTGGCATTGATCTCACCGCATACATGGGACAACAGGTTTTTATTGAATTTACCACAAAAGATTGTTCGCTTGGTGCGCATTTCGGTTATGCTTATATCAGCGCAGGGTGTTCCCCGCTCGAATTACAACTGGCATATTGCGCAGGTGATCAAATTATCTCAATGGAAGCACCAACTGGTTTTCAAACATATACATGGAATCCGGGAAACTTAACCGGTCAAACGATCAACGTGCCCACTCCGGCAGATGGTACTGTTTATACTTGCACAATGTCGACATTCTCTAACCAGGGAAATTGTTCGGTTGATGTAACCGTTACCGTCGAACCAACAATTGTAACAGCAAACTTTCCTTCGGGGTCAGCCTGCATTAACAATAACCTGCTCTTCCTCGATTCTTCATTTGTTAATGTAGGAACGATTACCAACTGGAATTGGGATTTTGGAGATGGTTCCACATCTAATGCGCAATTTCCTTCTCATCCATATACAACCGGAGGAACATTTACTGCACAGCTCATAGCAACGTCGGACCAGGGATGCAGCGATACAATTACCCAGGATATTACCGTATACGAATTACCGGTAGTTGCATTCACACAAACCGCTGTATGTTCCAGTGACACTACTCATTTTGTAAATACCAGTACCGATCAGTTCCCATTATCATTCGAGTGGGATTTTGGAGACAACACTACCGATACTCTCACTTCTCCCGATCATCTTTATGCCGCTCCGAATAACTATTCTGTGACACTTACTGCAACTTCATCTTTCGGTTGTGTAAACAGTCTCACACAAATAACAGAAGTTTTTGCAGAACCTATGGTCGAGGCCGGTCCCGACACAACACTTTGCCTGTTCAGCACTTTGACCCTGAACGCAACAGGAGCTGCAAGCTACAGCTGGTCGAATGGTTTACCGAACGGAAGTCTTTTCAATCCTAATCCGGGTTATTACACAGTCACCGGAACCGATGCCAATGGATGTTCAAACACAGATTCACTCCAGGTCAGCTTTTTTGCACCAACGGTGGTAGATGCAGGAAGTGACGTAGCCGTTTGTTTACATGAAATGGTGACCTTAAACGCCACCGGAACTCAAATAATAATCTGGGATTCAGGAGTTTTGAACACTGTTCCTTTTGAACCGCCAACGGGAAACTGGACTTTTGAAGTGGTTGGATGGGATGCAAACGGTTGTTCAGATACCGATCAGGTTGCAGTTACAGTTAATCCGTTACCGGTTGTTGACGCAGGTCCTGATCAAATTATTTGTCTGGATGCTCCGGTTACTTTAAGCGGATCGGGAGCAGATTCATATTCCTGGACAAACGGAGTATTAAACAACACCCCGTTCACTCCTACCGTTGCCAGTTTTTACACCGTAACAGGAACAGATCAGTTTGGCTGTATCGACTCCGATTCTGTTTACATTGCTTTTGAGCAGGCCCCTGTAATGACGGGAAGCTTCAGCCTAACAAGTGGTTGTGCTCCATTGGAAGTAGATTTTACGAATACCTCCGGAACGGCCAATACTTGCTTCTGGAATATCTCAGACGGCAATAGTGTTGTCGGTTGCAGCACAACTTACACTTTTGAAAACGACGGATGTTACGATGTTACACTGGTAAGTACATCTCCAATTGGCTGCGTTTATGATACAACATTCAATTCGGCGGTTTGTGTTTACCCCGTTCCAAACGCTGCGTTCCAGCCAAGTCCAAATTACTTGTTGGAAACGTCTCCTATTACACACATGGAAAATTACACAACAGGAGCGGATTCCTATAGCTGGAATTTTGGAGACGGTACCGGATCACCTCAATTTGATCCATGGCATACATATCCTGAAGAAATCGGAACATACGACATTATATTAACAGCAACTTCAGATCACGGCTGTGTTGATACTGCTCACGCTACCGTTTATGTAGAAGAAGATTTGATCTATTACGTTCCAAATACATTCACGCCTGATGGTGATGGAAATAATGATGAATTTAAGCCCGTAGTGGAATCAGGAATGGATCCGCACTATTATCATTTTTGGATTTACAACAGATGGGGCGAAACTGTATTTGAATCAGAAGACATTGAAGAAGGTTGGAATGGATCTTTCCGTGGTCTCGTTGCGCAAGATGGAACCTATACGTGGAAGATCGAATTCAAATCAACAATTCACCGAAAAGTGGATAACGTGGTTACGGGGCATGTAAATATATTGAAGTAAACCGACCGCAGTGTTAACAAAAAAGCACCCGAGGGCAAGATCGGGTGCTTTCTTTATGAAAATGATATTCAAAAAATCAATACAACCGTTGTTTTTCCATTACAACAGACTCGTACAATTCTTCATACATTGGAAGAACATTCTCCAGCTTAAAGTCGTTCGCTCTTTTCAAAGCAGCTTCTCTAAATTTCAGAAGCGTTTTATCGTTTTTCAGAATTTCAATACTGTGTTTGGCCATGTCTTCCACATCACCCACATTCGATAAATAACCGGAAACTCCGTGCACATTTACCTCCGGAATACCACCTGTATTGGAAGAAACAACAGGTACACCTTCAGCCATTGCTTCCAGGGCAGCCAAACCGAAACTTTCTGTTTCGGAAGGAAGCAGGAACAAATCTGACAATTGCAAAATCGAACTCGCATCACGTACTTTCCCTGTAAATCGCACGCGGTGACAAACATCCAATTCACGCGCCAGGCGTTCTACTTTTGCCCTTTCCGGACCATCGCCGCAAAGAATCAACCTGGCAGGCATTTCTTTCTGAATCAACTGGAATGTCCGGATAACATCTTCCAGCCTTTTTACCGGCCTGAAATTGGAAACGTGACAGATAATTCGTTCTTCGTCGTTGGCGTACTGACGGCGCTTTTTCATATCCATAACCGGTAATGTTTCAGGAACATGAATGAAATTCGGAATTACATGGATTTTTCTTCTTGTGGAAAAATGAGCCAATGTGTCTTTTCTCAGACTTTCGGAAACAGCCGTAACTGCATCAGACGCATTCAAACAGAACGAAATAACGGGTTCAAATGAAGGATCACGACCAACAAGCGTAATATCGGTTCCATGCAGCGTAGTGATAAACGGGATTTCAATTCCTTGTGATCTTAAGATCTGCTGAGCCATAAATGCGGCAGATGCATGAGGAATTGCATAGTGAACATGCAGTAAATCCAAATGTTCATATTTTACCACATCTACCATTTTACTGGCTAATTCGGTTTCATACGGCTGATATTCAAACAACGGATAATCGCTGATGCTCACCTCGTGATAGTAAATATTCTCTCTAAAACTTCCTAAGCGAACGGGTTGAGAATAAGTAATGAAATGAATTTCATGTCCTTTCAAAGCCAATGCTTTTCCCAATTCCGTCGCTACTACTCCACTTCCTCCAAAGGTTGGATAAAGCACTATTCCTATTTTCATTGAATTTGATATTAGGGCTTTAAGATTTAAGACATAATATCTCTTATTCTTAAAGTCTCTCGTAAATTTTAATAAATCCGAATCATAAAATTATCAGGAAAAGACCAGTCTTAAGGCACCAAAATCCTGCCATCTTACAATCCTAACTTTTCTTTTTCGATTCGTTGTATGCTTTGTAAATGACCTCTTGTATGTTTGTTCTGATATTCATGTCCCTGATCTTCCAGTTATCGGCGTTTGGTGAAACACGATTTGAAAGGAAAACGTAATTGATATTATAAGTCGGATCGGCCCAGGCCAGTGTTCCTGTAAATCCGGAGTGACCAAAACTGGCAGTTGAAGCTAAAGCGCTTACCGGTCCGCCACCGCCGGCTGAAGGTTTGTCGAAACCTAAACCTCTTCTGTTTCCAGGACAAAACTGACATCTCGTATATTTTTCAATCACTGCTTTATTGATAACCGAATAATTTCCAATTTGACCTTTGTTTAACAACAACTGCATTAAAGCAGCCAGATCTGTTGCATTGGAGAATAATCCGGCATGACCGGCAACTCCACCCATCATAGAAGCTCCCGGATCGTGAACATATCCTCTTACTTCCTGTTTTCTGAATTCTTTGTCGTTTTCAGTTGGTGTTATCTGTTTCAACGGGAATTTTTTCAAAGGAAGGTAAGTCATGTGCTGCAAACCGAGCGGAGCATAAATATTCTCCTGGACAAACTTCTCCTGCCCCATTCCACTCACCCTTTCAATGTATTTATTGAAGAAATAGTAACTTAAATCAGAGTATTCATACTTCTTCTGACCAGAAAGCGGCGTTTCGGTAATGGTTTTGATCATCGTTTTCCAATAATCGTCTTTGATGTAAATGTCTTTGGCGACCTGAGTTTCAAATCCCGGTTCTTTTTTTGTTTTGTAGACTGACGGATCTAAATTCCCGTCTTTCAGTGTTTTCTTATAGAACGCAATCCAGGGAGTTAATCCGGCCTGGTGAGTCAACAAATCATTCGCTTTTAATTTTGCATAAGCCGTTCCGGAAACATATTCAGGAACCAACGTTCCCAAAGTGCTTTCTGAACTGAATTTGTTCTCAGAATCGAGTTTCATTAATGAAACAGTTGACGAGGCAATCTTGGTTATAGACGCGATATCATACAAATGTTCGTTGTTAATCGAATCAGAACTATCGTAGCTGATTGTACCGTACGATTTCTGATGAATCACTTTTCCTTCAATTGCAACAACTACCTGACAGCCCGGAAAAACTTTCGCTTTGATCGCATTCTCACAGATCTTATCAATTTCTTCCATTTTCTTCGAAGAAATTCCCAATTCTTCCGGAACGGTATATTTCAATCGACCATTTCCTGATACTGTCAAACCGAATCCTTTCGGCCATTTGGTATTGATCGCCGTTTCCAATTTTCCGTTCACATCGAAAGCTCCGGCAACAAACTGTGCCACACGATCCTGCATTGCCAAATGATTTTCATGAGCAATAACGCAAGCATCAATGTTAGACGGCAGTTCTGTTGTATTTCGCAGCACCATTTGATTCCCGAATAAAAGCAGGGACACTTTACTCTCTTCGGGAAGCAATGGCAGTAACTCTTCCCATTTTCCGAATCCGAAGTTGTTTCTCTCACGCTGAGTAACCGAATGTAAATCGAGAATAATGGTTGTTTTAGCACCGAATTTCTGCGATTTCAAACGTTCTTTCGCTTCATCTATGGTGAAATAACGCAGCTGTTTGATCTTTCCGTATGTAATTAAGCGATCGTGAAATGCATCTGCATACGGTCCAACCGAAATATGTACAATCTCTTCGTCCATTCTCCCGATTGGTAGAACATTTCCTTCATTCTTTAAAACGGTTATTGCTTTTTCACAGATCAGGCTTTCAACCAGTGTGCGCTCGTTTTTAGAATGTATTGATTTGTACTTTTCACCTTCAAAAACAGCTTTGTATTTTGCTTTTAAAACACGCTTGCAATGTTCGTTTACTTCTTCATTGGTAATCTTTCCCGCCTCAACTTTGCGTGCAATCGCCTTGATTGATTCTCCAACAGATTCAGGGAAAAGCAGTACATCACAACCAGCCATATATGCTTTCACAACCACATCTTCTTTCCCGTATTTGTCAGAAACCGCCTTCATGTTTAACGCATCTGAAACAACCAAGCCTTTAAATTTCAAT
This sequence comes from uncultured Flavobacteriales bacterium, assembly GCA_946479985.1. The sequence continues at coordinate 563 of CAMLIF010000135.1, read as the reverse complement.
TGCTTGCGAATAACATCTTCAATTACCACTTTAGAAAGTGAACTCGGTGTTCCGGAAGGATCTAAACCAGGAACATTTAAATGGGCAACCATTATTGCGCTGGTTCCGGCTTCAATTCCACTTACAAACGGAGGAAAATCTACTGTTTCGAATTTCTCTTTTGAATGAGAAACTGTTGGTAATTCCAAATGCGAATCTTTATCTGTGTCGCCGTGTCCGGGGAAATGTTTGATACAGGAAAGTACTTTGGTTTCTTCCATTCCTGCAACAAAAGCAGCAGTGTGTTTTGCCACATTTTTAGGATCATCGCCAAAAGCCCTGAAACCAATTACCGGATTATTCGGTTCAATGTTTACGTCGGCATCAGGAGCAAAATTGAAGTTGATTCCGATCTCCGCACAATCTTCGCCCATTAAACGCCCTAAACGTTTTGTAAGATCCAGGTCATTTGCTGCACCAACAGTTGATAAATACGGGAAACGTTCCTGATCAGATATACGCATGGCAGTCCCCCATTCAGCGTCCATTCCGAATAAAAGCGGAATTTGTGCTTTCGCCTGAAA
>CAMLIF010000134.1 GCA_946479985.1 uncultured Flavobacteriales bacterium | reverse complement strand
ATAGCCTGTGAGTATATTGTCTTCTGATGTTTTCAGAAATAACAACCCTGATTTGGTTACGGTGAAAAACGAAATGTTTTTGACTTTTTTACTGACTTTCAGATAAGTTTGATAATTCTTTTTCGTCAGAACATTTTTTCGTTTATCGAATTGGTCCGATTCACGTGCAGTTGTGTCTTCACCAGGAAGAACCACCAATTCAGGGATTTCTGATTTAGCTTGTTTGTCTGCTTCTTCTCCAGAGCATGCGAAGATGAGGCCTGTTAGAATAACTAGTCCGCCGGCAATCCATTTGTTGATTTTCATTTTGCAGTTTGATTGTTCTCGAAAATACTCAATTTTCTTTCTAAATAAAGTTTTCAGGGATATAATAAACCGCAAATAGTTAGCGACGAACAGATTATCTATCTGTACAATTCAATGAATCCTTGCTTCTCGATGATTTCTCCGGAAACCGTTTTAAATTGCATCTGGTAGAAATAAACTCCTTCGGAACAGATAACATCTGAGTTCTTGCCATCCCAGGAAACAATTGGTGCAGATAAGTTTTGAATTATTTGTCCCCAACGGTTTAGTATTGTACCACTTTCAAAAGTTAATCCGGTGTAATCAACCGCCCAAAGATCGTTGACCTGATCTCCGTTTGGAGTAATCACATTCGGAACTTCAATCGTGTAATTGGTGTTTATACATTGTGAAACTGTAATATAAAGTGCGCTGTCGCATCCGCCGGCTATTGTGAAATGCTGCTCGTAAACTCCCGGTTGCGTATACGTTTCTCCATTCAGTTGTAAGTTTTCTCCATCACAGATCTCCATGTTCAGGAACAACTGCTGGTCTGAGCATCCGTTAGTTATAGTGATGTCATTACAGGTTGTTGAAGTACAGATTCCTGCTGAAGTTGTATAACAAACCTCAAATGTCCCCAATCCGGAAATTGCAGGATCAAAAACTCCGTTAGCGGAAAGACACGATCCGCATTCACTTGCCCAGGTTCCCATGCCATTGGAAGGTATCAGGACTATTCCGTCGGAAATCAGGTGGGTTCCCGGATCATTGAAATCAGAACTTGGTGGAGTTTGTCCGGCATTAATAGTCGTGTTTACGGTATTCGAACATCCGTTTTGATCTGTAACTGTTAACGAATAATTTCCCGGACACAAATTAGAGATTGCAGGATTTATAGACGTGTTTGACCAGCTGAAAGAATAAGGAGCTGTTCCGCCTGTTGCATTTCCCAAAGCCTCGCCGTCGCAAGATCCGCTGCACGTTTCATTTACAGCGTTTATACTTGCAGCAAGTGTAGAGTTCTGTCCGATTGTGGTCGATTCTGAATGTGAACATCCGCCGGCATCTGTAACTGTCAAAGTGTAGTTTCCGGGACATTGATTCGAAATGGAATTTGTTACGGCACCTGTTGACCAGCTGTATGAGTAAGGAGTTGTTCCTCCCAAAACAGAACTGGAAACAGAACCTGTGCAGCTTGCGCCGCATTGGCTGTTTACCGGATTCAGAGTAATGGAAATTGCGTTGATGTTCGAACATTCCGGATTCATACTCCCGATCCAGGCTGCGTTTAAAGTGTTGTTTGGTAATCCCGGTGTTTGATTAGCGGCCACGGTTCCTTCTGTCCAGTTTGCTTGTGTCAGGGGATTATTATCATTCGTGTTCATAAACGAGAAAACATTCCCCGTTGCAGAAGAGAATGAGATTTGAGCTCCGTTTGTATTATTTCCCCAGCTAACAGAATAGGAGGGCGCGGCACTTGTGTTTGTTTGACGAATCTGAAACGAGTCGTTACTGTTTGCCATTGCAACCTGTGACCATGTTCCTGAACCAGCTACCCATATTCCGTTTGCAGGATAACTTGGGTCTCCCAATGCGGGAGAAGTCCCTTGTCCTTCAAGAAGTGTTGAGTTGGCAGCAAGAATAATCTTGCAATTTCCGTCAGATATAGAATTATCTAAAGCCGGTACTGCCGGATTCGGATCGCTGTCGCTTCGAATAACAATGATTGTTCCCTGTGGTATGGCCGACCAAAATGCAGCGTTTGAAAAACGGATAGCTCCGGTTGCAATTCCGGCTCCGGAAGCAGGATTGAAATACCCGTTATTGTCATCGATGATCACACCACGCAAATCTACAGTTGCAACAGGTGTTTGACAAGTTGGGGTTCCGGTAACAACCAATTCAACATATTCCTGTGAACCAGTTCCCTGTGAGATTTCGTTGATGATCAGTTGTTGAGAATAAGCCTGCAAAGAGCTTAAAATGATAAAACTTGCAATGACGCTAACTAGACGCATTTGATGAATGGAAATAACCTTCAATTGAACCTGGTTTCGGCATAATGAGTGTATGCTTCAAGGATGACAAATTCAACTTTTCGCTGCAAAATTACTACAAATATCAAGCTTAATTCGAACGGAAGATTATGTTTATGTTAGGAATTTATTTTTCTGAATGTAGTGGAAAGTCGGGGCGAATAATTATTCGCCCCGACTTTTTGATTAACAACTTTATCTGCTAATTGTGATATTCCCGTAACAAAATCCTTTGAACTTTTTGTCATCACAATCAAAGTCTTCTGATTCGATAGAGTAGAAGTAAACGCCAAACAAGAATATTCTATTGTCTTTTCCTCTTTTTGGCTCTTCGTCCTCTTTAGAAACTATTGATCTGCAGTTTTACCAAATCTGAATAAATACCGCCTTCACCCATCAGTTCTTCGTGTTTCCCTATTTGAGATACTTTGCCGTTATCCAATACCAAAATTTTATCTGCATTGCGAATGGTGCTTAATCGGTGAGCTATCACAACTGAAGTTCTTCCGACCATTAATTTTTCCAGCGCATCCTGAACAACGCGTTCTGATTCTGAATCCAATGCGGATGTGGCTTCATCTAAAATCAGCAATGTCGGATTTTTTAGAATTGCCCTGGCTATAGCTATACGCTGTTTTTGCCCGCCTGAAAGCTGAATTCCTCTGTCGCCGACTTGTGTAGCGAATCCGTCAGGGAAACTTTCTATGAAATCGAATGCATTTGCCTGTTTTGCAGCTTCTTTAACTTCTTCTTCTGTTGCATCGGTTCTTCCAAAGGCAATGTTGTCGTAAATGGTTCCTGCAAAGAGGATAACATCTTGCGGAACAACTGCAATGTGCTTTCTTAAATGATTCAGTTCAATGTCTTTTACGTTTGTTCCATCAAACAAAATATCGCCGTCGTTCACCGAATAATAATTCAGCAATAAGTTCGCAATAGTCGATTTTCCTCCTCCGGATGATCCTACCAGCGCCAATGTTTGATTCGATTCAATTGAAAACGAAATTCCCTTTAAAACTTCAATATCGTTTCGCTGCGGATAAGTAAACCGGACATTGTTAAAGGAAATAGTTCCCGTTATTACCGGTTTCTCAGTTCCTTTAAAGATCTTGTCTTCTGTATCTTCCTGGAGAATATCCATTAATTTCTCACTTGCACCTATCGATTTCTGAATGCTGGCGTAGAAATCAGGTAATGAACCTATACTAGCCGCTAAAAGCAAAGTTACCATGAGGAAGGAGTAAAGATCTCCGGCTGCCAATGTTGGATTTGTTCCGGTTGTCATCAATAATCCTTGCCAAATAATGAATACAATTGCACCGAACATACAGAAAACAATGAAGGAAATGAATAACCCGCGCCAGATACCGCTTCTGATATTTAACGCACGAATAGTTTCGGTTGCTTTTTTGAATCGCAGTAGGCTGAAAGCTTCGTTCGTAAACGCTTTGATATTGTGAATTCCGGTAAATGCTTCTTCGGCCGTTGAGTTTGCTTCGGCGGTTTGATCCTGTGCCTCTTTGGATAAACGTCGGATAAATCTGCCGAAGAACACGGCTACAATTGCAATAACCGGAACTGTTGCAAGCATGATAAGTGAAAGTCGCCACGAAATGAAAAGCATGAAGAATAAACCCCCGACTACCATTACAATCTGCCGGAAAAACTCGGCAACTGTTGTGCGAAGCGTTTCCTGAAGCTGGGTGATATCAGCTGAAAGCCGGCTGGTTAAATCTCCAACCGTGTTTTTGTTGTAATAGTCGATAGGAAGATGGATCAAACGCTGAAAAACATCATTCCTAACATCGCGCAGCATGTTTTCTGTCACGTTGGTAAACAGAACCACTCGGAAATAACTAAAAACTGCCTGTGCCCCGAATAGAATAAACAATGCAACCGCAACGGTATTGAGGTTTGTGAGATCAATCGCTTTTACCGCATCTGACATGGAAGTGGTAGTGCCGGTACTTGCTCCTAAAAGCTGCCCCAATAACACAGGGAATACTAATCCAATGGAGGTTGACAGAACAAGAAAAAACCAGCCAATGGCGTAAGTTGTTCTGTAGGGTTTGATGTATCTGAAAAATCCTTTTGCCTTTTTATAGCTTTCTTTTGTAAGCTGGACTTTCTCTTTTTTATTGTTTTTCGGACGAAGCATAATTGACTTTAACCTTGCAAAGGTATCAATTTGGATTTTTACCGTTAGCATAAATAGGCGAAACGTGGCTGAATGTCGCTGAAACTATAATTCGTTGTGATTTGATGCCACTAATGCACAATTTTAAAATTTACCGCCTTTTCAGAAGCTTTTCCGTGTTCTGGTAGCTAAATTCATGAATTCGTGGCAATAAAGTGTGTCAGCGACTAGTCGATGAGATTGAATATGTAACAGCAGTAAAAGTTATTGCTAAATTTGTGTTCCTCAATTCCAACGAATTAAGGCGGGGATTAGGCAGAAGCAGATTTTTTTGAAGATTTTTTTGATACAACTATTGAATAATTCGAAAAAGCAGTTATCTTTGCACCCTCCTAATTCGGAAGTTCGTTCACGGACAGCTGATTATAGGGAGTAGATTAATTAGAAAACATTACTCGAAGTAAGATTCGACAAAAAGATAGATCATGAGTAAAAGAACGTTTCAACCGTCTGTTAGAAAAAGAAGAAACAAACACGGTTTCCGTAGTCGTATGGCAACAGCGAACGGAAGAAAAGTATTGGCTGCGCGTCGTAAAAAAGGTCGTAAGAAATTAACTGTTTCTGACGAAGGTTTCCACAAGCGTTAAGATTTAGAAACAAGACTCTTAAGATATATGAACCATCCTTCCGTTTTCGGTTGGATGGTTTTTTATTGCTTATTTTTACCAAACAATTCGCACATCTATGAAAACAATCGATTTCCGCTCAGATACCGTTACAAAGCCAACTCCAGGAATGAAAGAAGCTATGTATAATGCCCAGCTCGGTGACGATGTTTATGGTGAAGATCCAACTGTGAATGAACTTCAAGCTTTTGCGGCAGAAATGTTCGGAAAAGAAGCTGCTCTTTTTTGTTCTTCCGGAACGCAGACAAACCAGATTGCGATCAATGTACATGTAAAACCGGGCGGAGAAGTAATCTGCCATCAGGAAAGCCATATTTACAAATATGAAGGCGGCGGAATAGCAAAAAACTCCGGAGCTTCTGTTCGTTTATTGGACGGAAACCGCGGAAGATTGTTTGCGGAGGATATTGAACACTTTATTAATCCGGATGACATTCATTTCCCGGTGACACAGTTAATCTCGCTGGAAGATACCGCAAACAGAGGTGGCGGAGCAGTTTATGATTTCTCTGAAATCCAAAAGATAAGTAAGCTGGCCAGAGCAAATAGCATACCGCTGCATTTAGACGGAGCACGTTTGTTTAATGCTTTTGCGGTCAACAATGCCGACATAAAAACTTATTCAAAGGAATTTGATTCCATTTCCATTTGTTTATCGAAAGGATTGGGAGCGCCAATTGGATCATTATTGCTGGGAACGACTGAATTTATTCACCAGGCACGACGCGTGAGAAAAGTAATGGGCGGTGGAATGCGCCAGGCTGGATTTTTAGCTGCTGCCGGTCGTTATGCTTTGGAAAACAATATTGAGCGCTTGAAAACCGATCACGCTTATGCGAAACAGCTTGAAACTTGTTTGAATAGTTTAAGGTGGGTAAAAGAATGCGTTCCCGTAGAAACGAATATCGTAGTAGCGGTTTTGAAAAATGCCGGAGAACGTGATCAGATTATTCTGAAAATGGCAGAAAATGGTGTTAAAGCCTCTGCTTTTGGTCCCGGAATGATTCGCTTTGTGACGCATTTGGATTTATCTGAAAGTGATATCGCCCAAACAATAGAAATTTTGAAAAATCGCTTATGAAGCTAATAGGGATTTTGTGTATTGCGGTAATGTTTGCTGCCTGTTCGTCAAACGAACCGGAAGTTGTAAAATACAGTGACATTTCTCCGAACGGAAAAGAACGTGAAGAGAAAATCGATTCTACCAACATAGTTAAGAATGAACGTCCGGAAGAAAGCGCTTTCCTTCGATTTGCAGATACCATAAATAAAGATGCTCTCTGGCAGCAATGGGATTCTACCTTGTTCCTAGATCGTTTTGGTGCAAAAACCATGGAGAAATGGATCGTGAAAAATTCTGAAACCGATAGCTTGGTGCTGCTTCACTATGCTTTTAAAGATAGTTTGCTTACAAAAAATGCCTTCTTCAACTGGCTCGATTGTTTCGGACCAAATTGTAACTCATTTACAGTTGGCGGAAATGTGCGCGTGAAAGGAAAGTACAATTACATTTACGTAAACGAAAAGAATATCTATTCATTTGAATCTAAAAAGAGTATTTCACCTGAGTTAATACGTGCATGTATGCTTGCAAAAAAGGCGAAAAAAGAGGATGAAAGCTGGTTGTACACAGTAGTGTCTAAACCAACAGGAAAAGCAGCCTGGAAAAAAGTAGTAAAAGGAAAAGAACAAGAAATAAAAAATTGGAATGAAGATAGTAAATAGAGGTTTTCTGATTGTAAGACCGAAACAAGCATTTTGCGATTGGGCAAAAATACAAGATCCTGATTTCATTTTTGATGAAGTAGATGATCTTGAGCCAAGTGTTTATTTGGTAGATGAAGATGTAATGGAAGTTGAACCGTTGATTGAGCAATCGTTCAAAGGCATTTTCCTGAATGAATGTGAAGCACTTACCGAAGACGATGATGCCATTCCCGTACCAACCATGGAGTTGTTTGAATCCTGGTTCACAGTAGAGTACGGTGGCTGTGTTTATGATAAATTAAAGACAGACTTGCTGGCGGAGTAATTACCGTTAACCGATTTATACTATCAATTCACCGAAAATGAATTGCCGGATAAACGTATGCGCTTCAACTTTGCGGCTACTTATTGAAACTGAATATATACATGAGAATAATTTTACTAATAACTACATTCATTTTACTTACCGCCGTGACTTTTGGTCAAACAACCATTAACGGAGTAGTGAAAAACAAACAGGGAAAGGTAATTCCTGATGCTGTTGTAACCATAGAAGGTTCAACGGATATTGCATTAACAGGAATTGACGGAACATACAGTTTGCTGACTTATTCTACCGGAAAACAAAAGATTACTGTTGAAAAAGAAAGCGTTGAAGTTCAGGTTTTCGAAATTGATATTCAGGGTGAAACTATGCAAAAGGATATTGTTGTAGTAGAAGACGGACTAATTGAAGAAATCATAATTTCTGCCGGAAGTATTAAGGCTAGTAACGATAGAACAGTTGCTATTCTCGATCCGCTGGATATTGTTACCACGGCAGGTGGACAAGGAGATATTGCCGGAGCAATTCAAACGCTTCCGGGAGTTCAGCGAAACGGTGGAGATCAAACCGGAATTATGGTGCGTGGTGGCGATGTGAACGAGGCTGCTGTAATTATTGACGGGATGATAGCCCAAAACGCCTTTAACAGTTCTGTTCCCGGTGTCGGACAACGTACGCGTTTCAATCCGTTTCAATTTAAAGGAACAGCATTCAGTACCGGAGGTTATACTGCGCGCTATGGACAAGCCATGTCGGCTGTGCTGGATCTTTCTACAAATGATTTACCCGATCAAAGCAATATGAATATCGGCGCAAATTTTGCAGGGGTTTATGTGAGCGGATCGAAATTAATGGAAAATAAGAATGCCGTTGAGTTTAGCACGAATTATACGAATTTGAGCCCGTTCTTTCTTCTGACAAAGCCAAATGTCGACTTTTTCAAAGTGCCGCAGGGTTTCGGGTTTTCTGGTCGTTATGTTGCTCAAACCCCAACGTTGGGAATGTTCAAAACTACAGTTACTCAATCGTATAACGCTACCGGTATAGAGATTGTGAATCCGGCAGATCCGAGTCAGAAACTGAAGTTCGGATTGGCAAATGAAAATACCTATGTAAACACTTCGTATCGCGATTATATCAACAACTCGTGGTCGTATTACACCGCATTATCGCTAAGCAGTAACACTGATAACATTGCTTACGATGTACTTTCTGTTTACCGTCATGACGAACGTGTGCAGGCCAGAGGAGAAATGAACTACAACCACAACATGCGTTTTCGGATGATGATGGGTTCAGAAGTTCAGCGCTACACTTATACACAGAAATTTGATACGCTGGTCGGGCAATTCTCTGAGTTGCTAAGCGCGGTATATGCCGAAGCGGATATTTTACCTCTAAAACGAGTTGCCATCAAGCCCGGAATTCGTGCTGAGTATTCACAGCTTTTGGCAAAAGGGAATATTTCACCGCGATTTGCGGCAGCAATCAAAACGTCTAAATACAGCCAAATCTCATTGGCAACAGGAATGTTCTATCAAACTGCCGGAACTACGTATTTGCTTCAGGGCTACAGACCCGGATTTCAACATGCCGTGCATTACATGGTAAACTACCAGGTAATAGCTAAAGATCGTATATTCCGAATTGAAGGATACTATAAATCATACGATCAGTTAGTTCGGGAGAAAGGTACTGCCTACACACCGAATCAATTCCGCTTTGATTTGGGAGAAGTGGATAACAGTGGATCGGGTTATGCACAAGGAATTGATTTTTTCTTCCGTGATAAGAAGACAGTTGAAAACCTGGATTACTGGATTTCATACAGTTACATCGA
>CAMLIF010000133.1 GCA_946479985.1 uncultured Flavobacteriales bacterium | reverse complement strand
AGACGGAGCATACGAGATTGGTGTAGTGAAAATCAACCTGTCTACGGAAACACATCCTGAAGTTTCTTTGAGAATGGCATTGGCTACAGAAGAAACGGGTTATTCGGCTCCTGATCCGAATACACTGAATAGTTTCCCTGATTTCCTTTCGTATGTTTGGGAATGCAGCATTGTACGCAGCGGTGGATTCTATTTGTACTTCAATCAAAACGATGGCGGTGCCGGATTACCGGATTCTCTGTTCAGTACAAATCCAATGGCGAACCTTTATTTGTTAGTCACTTACCAGGGTGAGGCTACCGGAGATTACATGAACGCTGTTGCAGTAGGTGATCCGATCAATATTGATACTTCTGTTTTGTTTGTTCAATCTGACGCTCTAAAAACACGCAATGCGGTTATGTCGCCCGGAAATGGAGGATTCCAGTTAACTATTGACAATCCGGGGCCATACGATCCAATCAATCCGTACCCGATTCCGGCAACACCGGCAAGTCACACAAGTGATCAGTTATTCCTTCAGAATCAGTTCAACCTTATAGGTTATCAATTGCTGAAGAACGATGCGTTTACCGGTTCACCTGAAAGTTTGATGCCTGTTGGTCCGCTTACCAGCAGTAATCCTGGAGATCCTGAATCTGAGAACGAAAAGGATACCGATACCGACAACTGGCCTTACCAGGGTACTTTGCCGCTTGCTAGTTATGCGGTTTCCAAAATTAATCCAACTGATCCAAGCTATCCGCCGGCATCGGGCGATCCGTACAGCGGAAACGGTGAAAGTGCTTTGATCCAGTTATCGCTGGTTGATTTGTTCGGAAACCCGATCAATTCGAACATTTCCGGTGAAGACGGTTTGATTACTATTGATCTGGCGTATACCGATAATATTATTCCGTTGTCGCAATGGCCGGGAGTTACTCCGCGTTATTCATTCACAGGAACATCTGACAAACCGAGCCTGAAAGTGGATTTATGTTTTGATACTTCACGTTACGAGCCATCGGATGACAAAACAGATACAGGAGGACCATCTCCAAAAGACCTGGCACTGGCTGATATGGGAACCTATGCTTCTATTTATTACCAATTGATCCAGCCGGATGTGGTTGTCAGCTACCGAACATCATTGTACACCAGCGAAACATACCCGGAAGGAGTTCCGTTAACTCCCGACAGTGTCATTTCCGATTATGTGGGAACTATTTACGCCTACTTGTCGAACATAGCGAACGGAACACCACAAACTGCTACAGTTCCGGTTCCGTGGTCGATCTCTTCGGAGGTAACAGCTTCCAACCTGGACAATATTTATGAATTGATTACGGATCTGACTATTCAGCGAACTTCCAATATCAGTCCTGACTTTAAAGATGTGGCAGCTGTTTCATCGGTAACAACCCTGATTCAGCCAATTACACAGGAACTTTGTACAAGCGATTCGTCAACAAGTGCTACGCTGACCTACTTTGCAACAGGGTTTGAACAGGTCTTTTCATCTACACAAATTCCGGGCGCTTACATGAAAGTAGCATCCGGTGTTAACAGCGAAAATGTTTCAAGTAACGGAGACAGCCAAAAAGTATGGGTGGTTCGCTTCGACCCTACGGGAGAATACGGAATCAACGTTGCTTTCAATCAGGCCGACAAAGAACCCGTTTCGTATTACTACAGTCCGGGGCCGTTAAGTACCAGTTTACAAACGTTAAACAATGTTCCGATTACTCCTTATGTAACCGGGCAGGAGTTCAGCTACAACCCGGCCTCACCAACGAAGAATTTCTCTACGGTGGATATGGATCAATGGGCACTGGTTTGTCTGCAGGCAATAGACAATTTCCTGTCGCCGCAGTACTCTGTTCCGGCGTTCCTGCTTGACAACGGTGTAACACTTCAAAGCGTTTTGGATGCGAAGGAGAATTTAGCAAATTACATTACCGGAACTGTTACCAACGTACTGGACCAGCCGCTCACCGAAGCACAGATTACAAATGCACAGGAAGTATTCAATCAGCAATTATTGATCAGTCTCGGAAATGCGTACAACATCAGTACGATTATCCAGCATCCAGTAACTGTCGGGTCGGAATACACAGGTTCAAACGTTGCACCGAACAATACAGAACCTATTAATCCGAGATTCTACGGTGCTATGTACGGTATTGACCCGCAACCGGTTGGAAATTATGGCTCAGCCGATGCATCCAGTCAATATTCATTTACAAACACCAAAATTCCGTTAGGAGAAGGTGCATCGTGGGTGAACTATTGTTTGTATGTGAAAGATGCTGCGCAGGTAGAAAGCTTCAAATTCAGCCAGCTCAATTTCGTTCTTTCGAATATCGAACACCAGATTGAGAACATCCCGAATGTTGAAGGTTACCAGGCAAGTACGTGGCTAAATTTTGTAATTCCATTACCGAATGACCAGTTTAACACCGGCGGAACAGTTGATATTCCGGTGCCGTTACGCGCCTATCCAATTCCACCAAGTGTTAATTCACAATCGGCAAGTTATGATCAGAACAACGTAACGGGTGAAACAACTACTATTGATGCTGCTTTGGAATGGGGATTCAATTTCCAATACAGTCAGCAAGAGGCAACACAGGATATGATTAATGCACAGGTGGCGTTCAACTCATCGATACCACTGATGGCTACGCCTCCGATTGATCAATCTATCTCACTGGTAGATGCCCTGGCGCAGTTCATTTCAGTATTACCGGCACTTACAACAGATTTCCTTGATTATGTTGCAGTGTTAACACCAAAAGATGTTGCAGCGAACAATACTGTTGCAACCAATGCCAAAGCCGCAGTTCAATCGCTGGCAAACCTTTCTGATTTAGTGGCAACCGGCTGGAGTACCTACAATCAGTACAATCCGTGGCCCCCGGTTGCGGAAGATTACGGGAATCTTAAAATGGCCGTGACACCGGAAGCAAGCGGCGTAATTCTGAATTACACCATTGATGAAACGGAAAGCGAACAGGGAAATCCGGATTCGGCTATGACGCTTACCATTACAGCCGATAGCGGAAATCCTCCGAATATTGCTTTGCCAATGGCAAGTATTGAAGGTTACACTACCATTACCATTAGTGAAACTTCAGATTCTGTGAGTTATCAATTCCAGGACAGCGATAAGAATCCGTTGAGCTATGCAAACCGGCAAGTCGTAAACACACGCAGTTTGGAGTTCACTCCGCTCGATTTGATGGAGTACCAGGAAGGCTGGGCAGGTTTGCAGATCACGAGAAACCAGAATTTGGTTCCCGAATTCGAGACCAACTCGTTGTTCCTGTACCAAACACCGCTTGTGAAATTCTACACGCCATTGACACCTTTGCTTACAGCAAATGCGCTCATTGACATTTCAGCTATCAACGCAAGCGGAAAGCCGGAAGTAAACTACCTGGCTGTTCAGCTGCAGAACTTGTTCAATGCGATCTTTGATGTTTACCAGTTAGGAAATCCTACTATTCGTCTGGAAGCGCTTTACTCTTACAATTTAAGTGGAGAAGCATCGTGGAATCAGATTCATTTACCGGTATTCCTTGCATTACCATTTGTTCTTGATCTTTCAACAGATCTCAATATTGGCAGCGAGCCACCATATTGTACAACTACGGAGTCGTTCGTTTGTACGGTTTCAAAAACGTTACTTGACTGGTATGACACAGTTAAACCAAGCCCTACAAACGGTCAATTCACGTTCAAGCTCATCATTTATTCGGCATCAGACAACACAACACCATTGGTTAGCCTAACAGATCTTTCGTTAAGTATTACAGAGATCACGGAATTGAGTTAGTTATGAGTGACATTGAAACGTATAGGCATATAACTCTCATGTAAAAAAAGGGGATTATCCACAATGGATAATCCCTTTTTTTTATTAAACGGCGGTAGTTTTACACGGCTCTGAATTTATTTTACATTGTTCTGAATTCTCTGCACATGCTTCTGAATTGTCTGCACATGTCTTTGAATTCATTTCACATGGCTCTGAATTGTTTGCACATGCTTCTGAATTTGTTTTACATGCCTTTGAATTGTCCGCACACGCCTTTGAATTTGTTACACATTGCTCTGAATTGTTTGCACACGTCTTTGAATTCTCTGCACATGCCTTTGAATTTGTTTGAGATGGCTTTGTAACAAGTTCAAATCGACTTGTAACGACCTTCACATGGCTTTGTAACTACTCCAAATGGCATTGCTTTAAGTTGAGATGGATTTCTGTTAATGCTGCTTAACCGCAATATACTTCAAATTACCATTGAAATACTGCGTGCCGTCATTCCACCAATAAGGCATATTCTGCTTTTGAAAGTAAAATACAATTGTATCGTTTTGAAATGTGTTATAGACACCATCGGAACCATAACCAAAAATATTCCAACGATTTGATACCGAATCTTCAACAGCCGAATATACCCCAATTCTTATACAATTGCTGAATGTGCAACTTTGATTTTGCACTGCTGTAAAATCAAATTGATTATCAAACTTATTAAAACAAAGAGAATCAGTCCTATAGCCTTGTTGTGATGTACCAGTTGAATGTGTAATATCCATTTCATAAATGAATACCCCTGTTGAATCATATACCTTGTAATGGCCAGTAACCAATTCCCATTTGGTAGGATTGGATACAGTTGGTGTGGGTGTCTTTTCCTTTGTACATCCAACAATCACAGCAATTAAAAACAGTATTCCGAATAGTTGTTTCATAGTTCATGTGTATTAAAGCTGGCTCCGGTTTTTAGACCAGATCCAGCCTTGGTAAGTTACTGTTTCACAAACTTCTTACTAATGCATGCGTTATTTGTAAATATTTTACAATAGTATGTACCTGCGCTGAGTTTGGACACGTCAACATCGAAGCCGTTAAGAGTTTGTCTACCGATCACAATGTGACCTTTAACATCAAAGATCTGAACTTCCACTTTTCCTTTGGCAATGCCCTGGATAGTGATTTTATCTGTTGCAGGATTTGGGTTCAAACTCACTTCGGTACTCAACTGTTCGTTAAGAGCGGCTTGCTCTTGAATAGCCATTTGTGCTGTCAATTCCTGTTCAGACAACTGTGCTGTCATTTCACCATTTCCGGAATTTTGAGCCATTCCATTATAATCGTTTAAAGCGATATATCCATCCATAGATACACTTTCACCATTACAGCCATAAAGTGTAAGTTCATAGAAGTAGGTGTCATTTCCAGGATAATGCCCTTGACCTGATCCACAATGGATGATATTATCCCACCAAATGGGCGAATGCCATAACCATGGAATCTCCGGCGATGGTGACTGGAAAGAACAACACTCTTCAGAGTGTACCTCTTGGTCTAACATACAATTGTTATTTCGGTTAACGATCACTAAATGATACCCAACCGCATTGAATGCACACCATGGATGTCCGGAATCCAACAATTGAAAGTAATCGTTTGTTGGATCATCATCGTCAGTGTCCAGAATAACAGGATTTGCAAGTTCATCATAAGTGAACCCGTTCCAATCTGTACAACAATCGTAGCAATTGTCGAGACATGTAGACGGTTCAATAACGGCTTCATACGTTCCACCATCGGTATCAAAAAACTGTCCCATTTCAATAAGTGATCCGGCTTGGAACCTTACGTTATTTCCTGATCCAATCACTACTGGTTCCGTAAGCCCTGCACCAATACATTCTGCCATTTCGTAACTAGGCAGCAACGGGTTATTCGATGGGGTACGGTTCTCAAAATCGTGACAGATTGGACACGTTTTACAAACAACAATAATGTGGAAAGTGTAAATATTGTTCAACTTGCCACAGGCATTATCATCCTCAACCTTTAAAACGACATTATAGCTTCCACTTGAACCATAATTTGTTTGCCAATTGAAAGTAACTAATCCACCATTAGTGCCGTTCGGTGGCGTTGTGACAACAATACCATTAGGGGCACTTAAAATTGTGGATATTACGGTCTCTCCGGCATTATTGAAAATCGAAGATGTAAAGTTCACAGTCTCTCCCTCATGTAAGTAATACGTATAATCGTTAATATCCCCATTGATACCATTCATGGTAGGAGCAATATTGCTGGCAGGATGAACCGTTAAATTCAATGTCTGTGTATAGCTGCAGCCCTCCGGAGTTGTTGAAGTTACCGTATAAGATACAGATGGAGCAGTTGGAGTAACGGTTATGTTTTTAAGCCCTGTACCTGTTTGTCCGGTACTCCAAGAGTAAGTCCACCCATCATCTCCAGTAACTTGCAATTGCATCGGGACATTCTCACAAACGGGTGTGTTTGGTGTAATGAAATTAAAGTATGGATCATCAAAACAAAAATCAACGGATTCCACATCTGAACAACCATTGTAAACCGTCAAATAAACCCGGTAACAATCACTAAATTGTGGCGTAAGATTAGCCTGAGCCATCAAACTTAACGCGTTGATTGTTCCAGCTTGTCCTGTGGTTAATGGTGTTTCATAAACAAATGTTTCAACATTGTTAACCAACTTATACAACTGCCATTTATATTCGATTTCATTTGCACTGGCACTTCCGTTAATGTCAATCGAATTAACCGTTGTACAGAATGTGATTTGTGGAATGGAAAGGGATGCTGTCATACTATTTTCTCCATCTTGCAAAGCAACAACAGAAATATCATCGAGCAAGAACAGCTGATTTTCTCCAGTTCCGTTACCCCCAAATGCACCAAAGGCCAGGTAATGAACTCCATTTTGCTGTGCAGTGAAGCACGTTTGAGCACGAACGTATTGGGTAGTCGTTGGTGTAATTCTTAGTTGCGGTATGGTGGTCTGTATGTATGGATCGATCAATTGCGGACTTGGAACATTTGTACCAATGTGAAGACCCATGGAAATATTTTTTGTCGTTGTATAATCCTTTCGAACCCAAAAAGATATAACATAGGTTTGCCCTGCCGTAAGTGCGCTTGTGCTTCCATAGAAATATTCGTCCATGCCGTTTGTTGGTGAAGCGAATCGCGCGTTTCCCTCTCCTGTTCTTGGAGCATGGGAAGCACTTGAACCTTGCGAATTGGATGAGTGAATTACGTCTGGTGTATTGTTCAAAATATACCAACTTGGCGCGTTACAGATAAAATAATCTTCTCCTCCGCAGTTGGTGTTGATGTATGTTTCAAACCCCGGATTGTTTACCAGATTTTGAGCATTTCCGCCCAAACCGGTACACAAACTGAGCAGAAACAAAACGAGTTCTTTTGTTTTCATAGAATAGAGTATGTGTTATTACAAGTTCAGTTAATGTTGTTTCAGTAATGTGTTTAGATTACTATAGAAATAAATACTGAATACCATTAAGGCATATTTTCTTTTGAAACAGAAAATAATAGTGTTTTTTCTGAAGTTATTATAAATAAGATTGGACGATGAATGGCTATTGCTTAACAGCGATATGTTTCAGTTTACTATTGAAATACTGTGTACCATCGTTCCACCAGTATGGCATATTTTGCTTTTGGAAGTAGAATACAATCGTATCGTTTCGAAACGTGTTGTAGACACCGTCCGATCCATAACCGAAAATATCCCATCGATTATCTATTGAATCGTACAATGATGTATAACTACCAATCGTAACATTATTAGGGTATGGTGAAGCTTGTGATTGTATTGTTGAAACGTTGAAATTCCCATCAAAATTTTCAAAATGTAGTGAATCAACGTAACCAAATTCATTATAGCCTGACGAATGAGTGATATTCATTTCATAGATAAATACCCCAGTGGAATCGTACACTTTGTAATGACCCGAAACCAGTTCCCATTTTGTAGGAGATGGAGTTGGAATAGGTGCTGGCGTCTTTTCCTTTGTACACCCAACAATCACAGCAATTAAAAACAGTATTCCAAATAATTGTTTCATAGTTCATGTGTATTAAAGTTAGCTCCGGTTGTCTGCCGGAGCCAAACCTGATAAGTTACTGTTTCACAAACTTCTTACTAATGTAAGCCTTATTTGTAAATATTTTACAATAGTAAGTCCCTGCACTTAGTTTCGATACATCTACATCAAACCGATCACAATGTGACCTTTCGCATCGAAGATCTGCACTTCAACTTTTCCTTGAGGAATGCCCTGAATAGTAATCTTGTCCGTTGCCGGATTCGGGTTCAAACTCACATCTGCACTCAACTGTTCGTTAAGAGCGGCTTGCTCTTGAATAGCTCTTTGTGTAGACTTAAATGATGCAAATGTTTGTGTGTTTTAAGATCGTCGGTAATCAGTCTGTCCAACAACAAGATTAAAATATTCCTGCATAGTGATGTTTGTAAAATTCGGGCTACTCATACAAACTCAATAATGCACTATCCTATTCTCGCTTATTAATTTCCACCAATCCAAAATGTTGTTTTTAATCCCACAGAATATAAATTATTATTATTCGTACCCATTTCATCAGTGCCAAAACGATACCCTTTCGTGTAAATTCTGAAAGTTGGTTCAATTAGTAGATGGTAGGATTCCGCTAACTTCATCCTGTAGCCGATACTTACGATTACTGCGATAGTTTTTGAAAGATCAATTGAAGTGGAATTCCTTTCGTAAGCAACGTCAGGATTACCATCAATTGTATGAAAAGATGGGGAATAGAAAGGTTTAATAAATTCCACGCCACCACCGAAAAAAAACGCTTTTGAAAGTCTGTAATGAATCAAAACGGGAACGTGAATCTCATTAAATGCTATATCATAGGTTGACGTTACAGTTGGATTTATAAAACCCTGTTCAGGATTAAAATAATTGGTTAAAACAACGTTTTCATTTGCGTAGGAAAATTGCTTGAATCCACAACCGAAGCCTATTCTAAACACAAATCTATGTTTAAGTGTAAAGTTCATTTCAGCCCCCGCAGAAAATCCAAACTTTCCCTGAACAGTCTGATACGAAAGTTTGTCTTTAATCATCAAATTATTCAATTCAGGAGAAAAATAAAGTCCAAATCCAAGGTTGTCTGTAAGTGGTAGTTTTTGGGCGAAGGTTAAAAATGTAACACCTGAAAAAAGTAAAATTATGGCAATCGTTCTGTAAAATTGTATCATGTAAAAAGTGAATAGATTAAAAGTTAAAGCCTATGCCAAAACGCCAAGATAGATTGTAGCGGCTTGGTGTATTGGATAAATCGAACTTTTCTTTATACCATTCTTCTGCGTTATTTCCATCCAAGTCCCTAGCACCTGAATATAGAATGCCGATAAAATCGAAGTTGGTATTAATGGTCAGCCATGATAAAGGAGAATAT
>CAMLIF010000132.1 GCA_946479985.1 uncultured Flavobacteriales bacterium | reverse complement strand
GAAAAAGGGAAATTGAAGATTGCAGGCAAAACGGCAGTAGTGCTTCCTATTCTTTTTGCATTGACCTCGTTGAATGTGTTTGCTCAGGAACAGCCTTTAACACTCAACAATGCAATTGAATTGGGAATGAAAAACAATCAATTGATTCAGGCAGGAACGCTCAATGTTGAGGCTCAAAATCAATTGAGACCTACCGCATTTGAATTGCCAAAAACAGATGTAACAGGAATGTTCGGACAATACAACACAGGTTCTTTCGACCAGAATTACATGATTTCACAGTCAATCAATCCGTTCCAGTTCAAAGCGAAGATAGGCGTGGTTGATGCGTCGGTTCAATCGAGTGAAATTCAATTGGGGCAAACTCAAAATGAAGTGCGGTATTATATCCGTCAATCGTGGTTCAACCTCTTGTATCTGAATGAAATTCACAAGCAATTGGTAATTCAGGACAGTTTACTGAACAAATTCGTTAAAGCATCTGATTCCCGTTTTCAGGCAGGCGATGTGAATGAGTTGGAGAAATCTACGGCTATCATCAAGCAAAAAGAGCTTCAACAGCAGATCAGGCAAAACGAAATGAATTTAATTGCCGAAAAAAGCCGTTTGAGAACTTTACTCGGTTTGACTACTGATTTTTCCGTAATAGAATCGCTCAAAATGGAACCATTTTTAGGAACATTAGATTCATTGGCATTGGAAGAAAATCCGCAATTGAAACTTGCCTTACAGGAAGTAAAAATGGCTGAAGCGAATCAGAAATTGGAGCGTTCAAACCTGTTTCCCGATCTGAGTGCAGGGTATTTTATCCAATCACTTACAGGAAATCAGGAGGTGAACGGTCAAACGGTCTATTACAATGGCGCACCACGTTTTCAAGGCTTCACATTGGGAGTTTCAATTCCCATTTTTGCAGGTTCTTCCATAGCAAAATCAAGGTCTGCGAAAACAACCATACTGGCGCAACAAGCTAATGCCGATTACATGAAAACGCAATTAAAGAATCAGTACTATCAAGAGTTACAGCAATTGATAACCTTGCAGTCGGCGGTTGAGTTTTATGAAACTTCGGTACTCCCTTCGGCAAGAATCGTTTCAAAAAATGCTTCCATTGCCTACGAGCAGGGCGATATTTCTTATGTAGAATATTTGCAGGGAATACAAACCGCTCTTCAAAGCCAAATGAGTTACGTGAATGTGCTGAACCAGTACAACCAAAGCGTAAGTGCTATTCAATACTTACTGAACAAATAAAAGAGACATGAAAAAATCAATCAAATATATCATAGGTGCAGTTGTCCTCTTAGGGGTGATACTCTATTTTGCGTTGCGTTCATCAGACAAACCAACCTCGACAGCTGAAACGGAAGAACATTCGGAACATACCGAAAGCAGTATCAAAGAAGTGGAATTGAACGAAGCACAGTACAAAGCTTCCGAGATTGAACTTGGTACTTTTTCAAACAAGAACCTAAGCGAAGTTATCCATGCCAACGGTTATACCAAACTTCCCCCACAAAATCAGGCAGATGCTACGGTATTGGTAGAAGGAACAGTAAAATCCATCAAAGTAATCGAAGGTCAATACGTAAAACAGGGACAAACCTTGGCAACTATTGAAAGCCTTGAATTTACCAAATTGCAACAGTCTTACTTGGAATCGAAAAGCAACTTGGAGTGGCTTTCTGAAGAGTACAACCGTCAAAAAGCTTTGGGGGACGAAAATGTCAATGCAAAGAAGACGGTTCAGAAAGCAAAATCCGAATATGAAAGCGAAAAAGCACGTTTCGCATCGTTGAAAAAGCAGTTAAACATCCTGAACCTGTCGGGTGAAGGAGGCGCAATTTCTATCATGTCTGTGAAAGCACCAATCAGCGGGTACATTACCGAAATAAATGTGAAGATTGGTACTACGGCAAAATTGGGTGAACCCTTGTTCAGCATCGTAGACAACACCAAAATGCACGTCGATTTATTGGTTTACGAGAAAGACTTACAAAAAGTGAAACCTGGTCAACAAGTTCGTTTCACCCTAACAAACCAAGACAATACCGAAATCATGGGACAAATTTTCAGCATTGGAAAAGCCTTTGAAAACGAAACTAAATCTGTTGCGGTTCATGCAGATATACTGAATGAGAAACAATTACTTATTCCGGGAATGTATGTGAATGCCTTGATCGATGTTGGAATCAACAAAGTACAATCACTTCCTGAAGAAGCCATCGTAAAAGCAGACGGAAGAGAGTTCATCTTTATCCTCGAAAAAGTCGAAGAAGAAAAAGGACATGACGAGAAGGTTGGACATGATCACGGAGACGAACACGAACATTCAGAGAAAGCAGGAAAGGGTTATCATTTCCAACGCATCGAAGTGAAAACAGGAACAAGACAATTGGGATTTGTTCAGGTTACAATGCTTCAGCAAATTCCTGCGAATGCTCAAATCGTATTGAAAGGCGCATATTACATTCAAAGCCACTTACTGAAAAGCGAAGGTGGCGGAGGACACGAACATTAATGAATTTAGGGCAAAGGTTTGGAGGCTTTTACATGAAGTAATAACTTTTTCAATTCCAAAGTCTTTGCCCTTATTAAAGAAAATGGTATGATGAATACAGATCCGAATCACGTTCATACGTATGATGCACAGGGCAGAATGACTTGTTGCTCGTTAGAAGAGAAAATAGACGCAAAAAGCGGTACACCGCATATTCATAGCCAAGGTCATAATCACGAAGAGGATGAAGACCAAAATCACGACCATTCACACGGAGAGAAACCCGCTTGGATGGAATACATTCATGCAACCATCAGTTTTGCGTTGTTATTGACAGGTATTTTGTTCGAACAGGTATTTAAACCTGTATTTTTCGAAGGAACTATCAAACTCATTTGGTATTTGGTAGCTTATGTTCCAGTTGGTTTGCCTGTAATGATCGATGCGGTAAAATCAATTGCAAAAGGAGCTTTCTTTTCCGAGTTCTTTCTAATGACCATTGCCACAGTTGGCGCATTCTTCATCGGTGAATATTCCGAAGGAGTTGCCGTCATGGTTTTCTATTCCGTTGGCGAATTATTTCAGTCGTTAGCAGTTACAAGAGCAAAAAGAAGTATTAAAGCCTTGCTCGATATTCGCCCCGATACTGTAAATGTGATGCGAGAAGGACAACTAAAAACTCTTTCTCCGTCAGAAGTACAGATTGGTGAAATCATACAGGTAAAATCAGGCGAAAAAGTTGCTTTAGACGGTGAATTGATTTCCGATTCCGCTTCATTCAATACTGCTGCCTTAACAGGAGAAAGCAAACCCGACAACAAAGGAAAAGGAGAAGCGGTTTTGGCAGGAATGATTAACCTGAATTCTGTTTCAGATATTAAGGTTACAGCATTGTATCAAGACAGTAAATTGTCGAAAATACTGGAGATGGTTCAGGATGCTACTTCACGTAAATCACCAACTCAGTTATTCATTTCCAAATTCGCTAAAGTCTATACGCCAATTGTTGTGTTTTTGGCAGTCGGAATTTGTCTGCTTCCGTACCTGTTTGTTTCAGATTATCAATTTTCCGAATGGCTATACCGATCATTGGTATTCTTGGTAATTTCTTGTCCATGCGCTTTAGTGATTTCCATTCCGCTCGGTTACTTTGGTGGTATCGGTTTAGCTTCCCGAAACGGAATCCTGTTCAAAGGATCGAACTACCTCGACGTAATGACAAAGATCGATACGGTTGTCATGGACAAAACTGGAACATTGACTAAAGGGGTTTTCAAGGTGCAGGAAGTCGTTTCAGAAGGAATAGACAAAGAGGAATTAGTAAGGCTTACAGCATCAATAGAAAGTAAATCCACGCATCCCATCGCAACTGCAATTGTTCAGTATGCAGGGGATTCTGCAAAGAATTCCACGGTGGAACAAGTCGAGGAAATTTCAGGTCATGGTCTGAAAGGAAAGATAGACGGAAAAGAAGTGTTGGCTGGAAATTTGAAACTGTTGAAGAAGTTTGATATTACCTTCGATTCGGAAATTGAAAACATTGTAGAAACCATCGTTGTTGTTGCCGTTGACGGAAAATATGCAGGATACATTACCATAGCAGACGAAATCAAAGAAGATGCTGAGCAAGCGATTAAGGATTTACACAGTCTTCAGATCAAAACCGTCATGCTTTCAGGCGACAAACAAAGTATCGTAGACAGAGTTGCAAAAGTTCTTTCCGTAGATGATGCATTTGGAGATTTGCTTCCTGAAAACAAAGTCGAAAAAGTTCAGGCGTTGAAGGATCAAAAAAGAACCCTCGCATTTGTGGGTGATGGTGTGAACGATGCTCCCGTAATCGCTTTAGCCGATGCAGGAATTGCAATGGGCGGTTTGGGAAGCGATGCCACAATTGAAACCGCTGACATTGTCATTCAAAATGATGAACCTTCAAAAATTGTTACAGCAATCAAGATCGGACGAATCACGAAGAAAATTGTTTGGCAAAACATCATTTTGGCTATGGCAGTAAAAGCAATCGTTTTGGCACTTGGAGCAGGTGGTATTGCAACACTTTGGGAAGCAGTTTTCGCTGACGTGGGAGTTGCTCTTTTGGCAATCTTGAATGCGGTAAGAATCCAGCGAATGAAATTGTAACTTGTACATTCCATTGTTTCCTTAATTTTAATAGTTCAAAACAAGAAAAACACATAATATGATAAGATCACTTTTATTTATAGCATTTTTGTTTACTACACAACTTCTTGCAGCGCAGAAAGCACCCAAACGACAAACGATCACAATTAAAACACCAAATACGTGCAATCACTGCAAAGTGTGTGAAACATGCGGTGGAAAATTAGAAGGAGATTTGGTATTCGTAAAGGGAATTCAGTTAGTAACATACAACGAAGCAGATCAAACTACAACCATTGTTTACTGGACGAAGAAAATCACCCCCGAACAAATCCGCAAAGAAATTTCCTTACGTGGTTTTGATGCTGACGAAGTGAAAGCTGATCCGAATGGATATAAAGAACGGGACGGATGTTGTAAGGGGGAAGAGTAAGCAGTCTAATCTTTGAATGGTCAAATACTTATTTAGATGAAAATACATGTATTCATACCACGCGGTTTACGAAAAGAAGTAATGAAGGAATATGAGTTGTCAAAGCTTGCAGAACGTAAGGACGATTTACATAAAGCTTGGCGACATTTAGAACGCGCTCATATTCTTGGACAAGCATGGCCAATAGATCACACACGGACGCATTGGCGAATGTTACTTTTTGCATTTCGTCGTAAGAACCTGAAAGAAATCATTGGACAGTTTCCAAGGTTGATTGTTGGGGGTGTGAAATCATTTCTTGGTGAAATACCCGTGGGTAATACTGGTGGAGCGGATGTTCCACCATTGAAGCCAATGGAGATTCCAAATGATTTGAAAGCCATTATCAATTTATATTCTTGAATTGTCAGGTAACTGAATTTAATCAAGATAATTAGCTTTTTTGGTTCGAACTTTGAACTGACTTGCGCACAAAAGGAAGTCTGACACGCAGTGTCGGGCTTTTTTATTTCAGGCCATTCCAAGCTTGCTTGAAGAATGGTGGAAATGAAAAAGTCGGGAAATGCGAAGCGTTTTCAGACTTCTATGCTTGGTTAAAAGCGCATATTGTTGGATATGTAATCCAGTCGTGGGCACTTAAAAAATCTAAATCCCGATAGCGTAGTTCTATCGGGATTTTTGGTTTTATAATCTTATATTCGCCCAATGTCAAAAAAAATTATATTCGTTATATTTTTGGTGATTACAACAGTTGTGGTCCTTTACATAAATCATCGTATCGCTAGTTATGATTTAAGATTTTATAGCGGAAAAGACGATGGATACTTTGTAAGATTTGGATCAATCTGCCTGTTGAGCACCATCTATTTTGCTTTAATGACTGACCGTAATAAAATAATGGACGCATTAATAGGTTTAGCTTTTGGATTTATAGCGGGTATCATCGGATATCTAGTTTCTATGTTGACTATTCCGGATCCGTTGGACGGAATAGGTTATTATTTCATTTCATGCTTCCTGTTTATGTTGATGTTCTTCATTTTACAAAAGCTCAGGAAAAGTCGAATTGGTAAGGAACTGCGTTAATTTGGTTCGAACTTTGAACTGACTTGCGCACAGAAGAAAGTCTGACACGTAATGTCGGACTTTTTTATTTTAGGCCATTTCAAACTTGTTTGAAGAATAGTTGGAATAAAAAAATCCGAGGAAATGTGAAACATTTTCAGAGTTTTATGCTTGGGTAAAAGCTCATATCATTTAGATGTTTAATCCAGTCGTGGGCACAAAAAGAAAAAGCGGGTTGCGGTAGCGATTCGCTTTTTCTTTTTGTGAGTTACTCTGGCGATTTTGCCTCGTCTATCCTGAGAATACTGCATATGACGTATTTCGCTGTATGTGGTATTAGTGTTTCTTTGCAGTAAATGGTGTTTTACAACAATACTGAAAATCAATGAATATGAAACAAAGTGTCTACATGCTCTTAACAGCTTTAACTTTCACAGTCGGAACTGTTTATTCACAAGAGTTTTCATGGGCCAGAAGCATGGGCTCGTTTAGCGTCGACCGGGCGCAGGCTGTGGTAACTGATCCGCAGGGAAACGTTTATACAGCAGGAATCTTTTCATCTACAGGAGACTTTGATCCCGGAAATGGCGTCACGAACCTTTCCTCTGCAGGGAATTATGATATTTTCATTCAGAAACTCAATCCCGCAGGAGAACTGATTTGGGTTAAACAGATCGGTGGTATCGCGGATGACGTTCCGTACGGGATGGAAATTGATTCTGACGGCAACATTTTCATTACAGGCTATTTTTCCGATCAGGTAGATTTCGATCCAGGGGTGGGATCCACCATACTTACAACGGCAGGAAACTATGACGCATTTATAGTGAAACTGGATTCCGGCGGAAACTTCCTTTGGGCGAATAAAATAGGTTCTACTTTTGGAGATTATGCCCACGACCTTACACTTGATGGAACAGGAAATGTTTACGTAACCGGTATTTTTAGCGGCACTGTGGATTTTGATCCGGGAGCAGGGACATCCAATCTTACGAGTGTAAACAACAACAGCTATGAAAGCTTTATACTCAAGCTGACAAATTCGGGTGATTTTACCTGGGTAAAGCAGCTTGGTGGCCAGGCTGATGAATACACGCGCGCCTTGAGTACTGATGATGCCGGGAACCTTTACATTACCGGGTATTTTTATGATACGGTGGATTTCGATCCCGGCGCAGGAACGGATAACCATACTTCAGCCGGTGGATCGGATATTTTTATTCAGAAGCTTTCCTCTGCAGGCGATCTTATCTGGGCTCAGACCATGGGCTCAACCGACAATGACTATTGCCAGGATGTAGACGCAAATGTCAACGGAGCAGTTTACCTGTTCGGTACATTTACTGAAACTGTTGATTTCGACCCGGGACCCGCAACGCTCTCTTTGACCTCCGTTGGTCAGGCTGATATATTTCTGCTCAAACTCAGCGATGGTGGCACCCTCACATGGGTTAAACAGATTGGTTCTCAAAATCAGGACTTCGCACGTGCCCTTGTAACGCACGACTCCGGAGATGTTTACCTGACTGGAAATATACATGACACCATCGACCTCGATCCGGGACCGGGAGTGGCCATGTTTTCCACTGCGGCAGAGGGAACCCCCGCAATCTTTGCTGAGAAGTTCAGCGCTTCAGGCGATTATGAATGGGCTGGTGTTATTGCACCGGATAATAATTGTTACGCCACTGAAATTACTCTAAGTCAGGACGGGTTCGTTTATTTGGTGGGAAGCTATACCGGAACTGGAGACTTCGATCCGGGAACTGGTGTTACGCAGCTTACAGGACTAGCCAATCAGGATGCGTATGTTGTAAAATGGGGTAGTGCGGTTGCCGGATTTTCAGAATCTCTGTTGCCACAACTGCAGGTATGGCCCAATCCAACCACGGGTTCGCTATCCATTGATCTCGGAGCGTACTCCCCGAGTATAGAAATAGAACTGATAGATATTTCGGGCGTATTGATCAAAAAAGAGACTTTTTACAACACGAGTGAGGTAAAAATGAATTTAACAGATAATCAGGGACTGTACTTTGTCCGCGTAAAAAACGCATCCGGTGAGTATCTTATTAAAGTGGTGAAAAATTAATATTATTGGTTCGAACTGTGAACTGACTTGCGCATGAAAGAAGTCTGACACCCAGTGTCGGGCTTTTTTATTGTAGGTCATTTCAAACTTTTTTGAGAATGGTTGGAATAAAAAAATCCGAGGAAATGTGAAACATTTTCAGAGTTTTATGCTTGGGTAAAAGCTCATATCATTTAGATGTTTAATCCAGTCGTGGGGACAACGAAGTAGAAAGGCTGTGGGAATCCTCGGCAGCTTTTCCGATTTTATATGACTTTCTCTTCGTCATCTCAAGGAAAATGAAGTAATGAATTCTGCCCGGGACAAAAAGGAAAAGCGAATTCCTCAAACTCACGCCTTTTCGTGCAGATCTACAAGCTTTTCAGTATTGCCTCAACACTTAAGAAGACAATGTTTTTTTGGTTCTATTTCACTTTTCCAAAATATATGAGGGACACATGCTGTGCAGGACAAAAATAAAACCGTTTCATTGCCGACTTCTTTTCGAAGTTTCCTGATTAGCAATCTGGTATACTGAGCTGCAAAAAATAACTGCCCGCTGTTTGGTGGGGGGGTATTGTTTTATTCTTATATCATCAGCAGAAAATCATCCGAAGAACCTTCGTTGCTCAATAAATCGTGGAAACTTTTTTTAAAATTGTATCGGTTTAAAATATATATCGTAATATTGCAATATAGTTATAAAGCGATAGGCATGGGGGCAACTAAAACAGACCATTTTTCAGAAGAACAAAACAAATTGGCTAACAGGATGAAAGCCCTGGGGCATCCAGCACGTATTGCCATCATGGAATACCTGATTAAAGTTGATACCTGTATTTGCGGAGACATTGTAAATGAATTGCCTTTAGCACAACCCACGGTATCACAGCATCTAAAAGAGTTGAAAAATGCTGGACTAATAAAAGGGAGCATCGAAGGAACGGCAATTTGTTACTGCGTAGACAAAGAAGCTATTTCCGGATTGCAGCAATACTTTACCAATACTGCACTCCAATTGGACATTAAAGAAAAATCTTGTTGTTAAATTAAAATTACAAATTCATGAAACTTTCAGAAATCAAAACCATTTTGCCAACGCTTGAAAACGTAGCGTTTCAAACTCCGGACGGATCATTCGT
>CAMLIF010000131.1 GCA_946479985.1 uncultured Flavobacteriales bacterium | reverse complement strand
GCTATGTCGGCGGTATTGCAACAGATCAATATTGTTCCGAATCCATATTACGCTTTTAGTGAATATGAACGCAATAAGGTCGATAAGCGTGTGAAAGTCACTAATCTTCCGGAAAAATGTACTGTTACGATTTACAATTTCTCCGGGAAAATGGTGCAGCAATTCAAGAAAGATTCACCGCAAACCTTCCTCGACTGGACTTTGACCAATAAAATCGGAGTTCCGGTTTCATCGGGAGTTTACCTCGTACACGTTGATGTTCCGGGTGTTGGTGAAACTACGCGCAAAGCGTTTATTGCCATGCGGGAATTGGATATTGAGGGGTTCTGATCCTGATACTCCACACTGCGTTTAGAGCTCGAAATGACAAATTTACTAGTTGTCAGATCGAGTGGTTCCTATAAAAACGAAGTGGATAATCGGGATTGTATCAAGAAATGACTATTCCCAAAAAAGCAATAGTGCAATAATTCCAACAATCAGTAAAAAGAGGAATAATTTCGGATCTTTGTAAATCGGCTTCTTCGGACGTTTGGCTATGCGCTCGTATTGGTGAGAAAGCGTAGCGAAGTCTTTGTAGCGCGCCATTTGTTCTTTTGACGGTTCCAAATGCTCTTTTCCGGATGAACGTTTAAACTTTCTCATGACTATTTCTTCCAATTTGTTTTGATCTTTTCTAAGATTCGGTATACACGCATTTTCGCATTGGCTTCAGAAATATCGTAAATATCTGCGATTTCTCTAAAACTCATTTCCTGGAAAAAGCGCAATTCCAAAATATCCAGCTGCGAAGGTTCGAGGTTGTTTATGACAGAGATCAGCTGGTCGAGCGTTTCCTGGGAAACATTTGATTCTTCCGCTTCTTCCAGAATTCCGATAAGCTGCCGATCTGTGATTTCAACAGAATAGCTTTTCTTTTGCGAACGGAAATACATATTCACTTCGTTTTGAGCAATCCGGTATAACCAGGCGCTGAATGGCAATCCCCTGTCTTCATATTTCACAATGTTCGCCATTGCCTTGATGAAAGTCTGCTGGGTTAAATCGCCCGAAACTTCTTCATTACCACTTGTTCGTTTGAATACAAACCGGTAAATCTGCTCGAAATACCGCTCATACAACTTCCCAAAGTAGCGATGATCTTTTTTTGCTAGTTCAATTTCCTGTGCTTCTGACATGTTCTCGTTTTCTAAGCAGTAACCCTTTCTTTTTTTATCCAAATGCAGGAAGGTGTAAAAGTAACAGAAGGAAATTGAAAAAAGAGAATTTAGATTTCTCCCCCCCTTGAGGGGAGATCGAGAGAGGTGGCTGAGCATTTGAAATCAGAGCGCCACCCTCCTTATTAACTGCAATGCAGTTATATCGAAAGCTTTGCTTTCTCTTCTCAAGGGAGGAAACTGATTCTCTCTTCAATTACAAAGGCAAACTAATTCTAAAAGTTGTTCCTTTCCCGATTTCAGATTTCAGAACAAACACTTTTCCCTTGTGGTATTCTTTTACAATTCGTTTTACGAGCGAAAGGCCTAGGCCCCAACCGCGTTTTTTGGTTGTGTAACCCGGTTGAAAGATCGATTTGAATTGTTTTGGCAATAATCCTTTCCCGGTATCCTGGATATCAATATGAACCCACTCGGGAGTTGTTGTAACGTTCACAAAAATCTGGCCTTTCGATTCCATGGAGTCAACGGCATTTTTTACAATGTTCTCCATCACCCATTCCAATAACGGCGGATTGTGGGCTACCAGGATTTCTTCATCGGGAACAGTTGTGTTCAATTCCACTTTCTGAGAAATACGTGGACGGAGATAATCCATTACCCTGAAAACAGTTGCCTGAATTGGCAGAGGATGCAACTGCGTTTCGGAACCAATTTTCGAGAAGCGCTGCGAAACATTGTCTAAACGCTCAATATCTTTTTGCATTTCCGCCACAATCGACGGATCGATATTTTGTCCTTCCAGGATCTGCACCCAGGCCATTAACGACGAAAGCGGAGTTCCCAACTGGTGGGCAGTTTCTTTTGCCATTCCGGCCCAAACCTGGTTTTGCTCTGCTTTACGGAACGTACTAAAGAGCAAATATCCGATTAGAATAAATAACCCGATGATGAAAAACTGGATGTATGGGAAGTACTGAAGCTGTTTCAGTTCCGCAGAATTATCATAGTAAAGCAGGTAATTATTATTCTCCCCGAACGAAATTTCGAAAGGGTCGTTGATCAGTTTAAAATTGGCAATGGTTTGTGCCAGATGTTTTTCGTCTGTCTTTTTTTTCGGCAGATTCGAAGCAATTAGCGTATCGCCGTTTCTGGTAGTAAGTAAAACCGGAATAAGCCGTGTATCCTGGATCAACTCCGTGTTGAATGCATTTATTAACGAATCGCGTTCACGTTCCAATTGAACTGTTCGTTTCGAATCCGTATAAAATGTAGTCATTGTTAATCCTTCCACCACTTCTATTCTGAATGGCTCATGCTCTTCTTTCCAAATCCGGGTTAATGCCAGCAAACTATCTTCGTAAACCTTTACGAGGTTCTTTTCGCTTAATTCCGGGTAAATTTTCCGCATATCGGAAGTGTCGAGATCAAGATTGATATAACTTGAAACAACATTCTGGTCGTCGACTAAAATAACCGGAATGTCTTTGTTCTCATTAATAATTGACAGCGGAAACGAGTAATCAGGGAAAACATCACCCACAAAAGGCTTGGCAACTTCTTTCGTAGCAGCCAGGTAAAGTTCAATTTTGTGTCGTTCAAATTCACGCAGCTGCACGAATGCCCGATTGGTAAATTCAACAAGTTCGGCCTTTTTCTTGATCGCATCGGCCCATTGTTTTGCGCGCAAACGCTCACGATCTGAAACTTTCTGAACCGTGGTATTGGATACCCAAAGTGAAAGCGCTACTAAAATGAGCGCAATGACCAGGAGAACAATTTTCCACTTTTGTTTATTTGAATAAAGATTCATGCGTTACGAATGTATATAAAAACGGAATATTGGGTACTTTTATTTTATTCTCAATCGAATAGAACTGATGCCCTACTCTTCATTCACCAAAGAACAAAAATGGTTGATTCGTATAACAGCGTTGATCTACCTGATCGGATTTGTAATTCCGTATAAATCTGATTATGTCTATGATTACGACAAAAGAGAATTCTATTTTCACATATTCTATGGCTGGGAGAGTTTTAACTTCCTTACGTTCTTCATTTTTTCGGCAACCGTCATTGTTATTTCATTCTCGCCATTAATCGCCATTCGGTTGTTTGTAATCGGATTCCTCGAAATCTTTATGGTTCCGTTCCTGTTATTGACTATGATGGACGACAATTTTCATTTCAATAAGCCCGGGCTGACTTACCATATCGGGTTCTACCTGAATTATGCGGGAGTTTTACTCGCAATAACTTACGCCTTTATTCATTTACGCAATTCCTACCCGACTTACAAACGCATGCTGAAAGATTACAAAAAAGACGATGAAGATGTTCTGGATTCGTTTTGAGTTAGACCACGGATTTAAACTCAATCTAAATTGACAGGAACAGCTTCCAAAAGTCAAAAATCAACTAACTTTGCGTCCTTCAAAACACACAGTTATGCCAGATTTTCAATACCAGAATCCTTATCCGTTAACAAACGATACAACCGAATACCGCAAAATCTCTTCTGATTTCGTTTCTGTTGATAAAGTTGGAAACCGTGAATTATTGACGGTTGACCCGAAAGGTTTGGAATTACTGGCCCAGGAAGCAATCAGTGATGTTTCTTTTTTCCTGCGTACTTCGCATTTGGAAAAACTGAAAGCAATTCTCGACGATCCGGAAGCTACGGATAACGATCGTTTTGTAGCCTACAACTTATTGCAAAACGCTACAGTTGCTGCCGAAGGACAATTACCTTCCTGCCAGGATACCGGAACTGCCATTGTAATGGGAAAGAAAGGCGAAGATGTTTACACCGGAGTGAACGATGCAGAATGGCTTTCGAAAGGAATTTACAATACCTACCAGGAGAAGAATTTGCGTTTCTCTCAGATTGTTCCTTTGGATATGTTCGAGGAAAAGAACTCCGGTTCAAATCTTCCGGCACAAATTGATCTTTACGCTGCGCAAGGCGCAAAATACGAGTTTCTATTCCTTGCAAAAGGTGGTGGTTCAGCCAATAAAACTTTCTTGTACCAAAAAACGAAATCGCTCCTGAACGATGCCTCCCTGGAAGAATTTATCAAAGAAAAAATAAAAGACCTAGGAACTTCTGCTTGTCCGCCGTACCATTTGGCGTTTGTAGTTGGTGGAACTTCTGCTGAGGCAAACTTAGCTGCGGTTAAAAAAGCATCTGCAGGTTATTACGACCATTTACCAACTGAAGGAAATATGGGCGGTCAGGCGTTCCGTGATTTGGAATGGGAAAAACGTGTCAATAAAATTTGCCAGGAAAGTACAATCGGTGCACAATTCGGAGGAAAATACTTCACGCATGATGTACGCGTAATTCGTTTACCACGCCACGCTGCCTCTTGCCCGGTTGGATTGGGAGTTTCCTGTTCTGCCGACAGAAATATCAAAGCGAAAATCACAAAAGACGGATTGTTCATTGAGCAATTGGAGAAAAATCCGCGTAGATTATTGCCTGAAATGCCGCCGCAATTAGAACCGCCGGTAGTCATTGATCTGGACAAGCCAATGACGGAAGTTTTAGCTAAATTGAGCAAATATCCGATCAAAACACGCTTGAAACTGAACGGGACATTGATCGTTGCGCGCGACGCTGCTCATGCCCGGATCAAAGAAATGCTGGATGCGGGTGAACCAATGCCTGATTACTTTAAAAATCATCCGGTATATTATGCTGGTCCCGCAAAAACTCCGGAAGGAATGCCATCGGGAAGTTTCGGACCAACAACAGCGGGAAGAATGGATTCTTACGTTGACCTGTTCCAGCAAAACGGCGGAAGTATGATTATGCTTGCAAAAGGAAATCGTTCGAAAGATGTAACGAATGCCTGTAACAAATACGGAGGATTCTATTTGGGCTCGGTTGGTGGGCCGGCTGCTATTTTGGCAAAAGAAAACATTCTTTCAGTAGAAGTTGTTGACTTTGAAGAAATGGGAATGGAAGCGGTTCGCAAGATTACCATCAAAGATTTCCCTGCATTTATTATCACTGACGATAAAGGAAACGACTTCTTCGCGAATCTTTAAATATATAGCAAGTCTGTCGGGTGAAAAATTGGCAAGTCGGGGCGAAAAATTTTTCGCCCCGACTTGCCAAAAAATGTTATTTCCCACGCCTCACTTAAACCATTTCACCTGCTTCAGTTCTAAGGAATAGATAACTTTATAGCATGAAGCTCCATTCCCAATTACTTGTCTTTCTGGCAACCTTCTTTTTTTCATTTCCTGGCTTTTCACAGCAATCCGAATTATCCGGAAAAATAATCGATAGTGAAAACAAGGAAGTTCTCTTTGATGTTCCGGTGCTTCTTCTTTCTCCAGCAGATTCAAGTACAGTAGCCGTTTCCAAAACCGATGATATCGGGATTTTCACCTTTGACAGTATAATTCCGGGTTCTTATATTCTGAAAGTTTCTTCGTTTGGTTACATTGATTTTGTGAAACGCGTGGAGCTTGTAAACGGCAGAACGGAACAAAATATCACCTTAAAATCTGATTCGGAACTAATTGAACAGGTAACCATAGATGCAGTTGTAACGCGGGTGGAACAAAAAGGCGATACAACGCAATACAACGCCAATGCTTTCAAAACAAATCCGGATGCAACGGTAGAAGACCTGGTTACGAAAATGCCGGGAATTACCATGGAGAACGGAGTTGTAAAAGCCCAGGGCGAACAAATCACGAAAGTGCTGATTGACGGAGAAGAGTTTTTTGGTGATGATGCAGCCGCCGCATTGAAAAATCTTCCTGCTGAAATTGTTTCTAAAATTCAGGTTTACGATCAGGCAAGTGATCAGGCAAAATTTACCGGAATATCGGATGGAAATGAAGCCAAAGCGTTGAACATTGTAACCAAGTCAGGAAAAAACCAGGGACAATTCGGGAAAATCTATGGCGGCTACGGCTATCCGAACGATTTATACTTAGGCGGATTGAACGTCAATTTCTTTAAAGGAACACGTAAAATTTCCGTGATCGGAATGAGTAACAATGTGAACCAGCAGAATTTCTCTACCGAAGATATTTTGGGCGTTACAGGAACTTCTGCAAGTACCGGCGGAGGCAGAAGAGTTTCAGGTCGCGGCGGAAGCGGATCAGACTATATGGTCGCACAGCAAAACGGAGTTAGTACTACTCATTCCATTGGAATTAATTACACCGATAAATGGGGAACGAAAACGAAACTTACGGGAAGTTATTTCTTCAACGGGTCAACAAACGACAACTCGCAGCTAACAAACAGAACTTACTTCGTAACTGATACTGCAGGCCAGCTGTATAACGAAAACTACTCTTCCATAACAACAAACTACAATCACCGATTCAATTTCAAATTCGACATTGCACTGGATACAATGAATTCATTGGTGATCAATCCAAAAATCAGTTACCAGGCAAACGACAAAACAAAAAACACAAACGGATTAACGCAAACAACTTCCGGTGATCTGATCAACCAGATTGTCAATTCTACCACAACTGATACTAAAGGAATCAACGCCAGCAATTCCGTTCTATGGCGACATAAATTCACTAAACCAAAGCGAACAATTTCGGTCAATTTATCAGGAACGTATAACAATCGATTCGGCATTAACGGCCAGCAGTCCGTCTCAAATTACTACGATGAAGTAAACGGTGATTCTATCAGCAATATCAACCAGTATGCCGACAATATAACCGACGGTTATTCTATTTCAAGCCGCGTTTCATATACAGAACCTCTTGGAGAATTGTGGTCGGGTGAGTTTTTCTACAGCCCTGCATACTCAGCAAATGATGCGGATAAACGGACGTATAACTATGATTTGTCCACAGGAACCTATTCTTCCATTGATACGTCGCTTTCCAATGTATTCAACAACAAGACAATTGTAAATGAAACCGGAGCAAATTTCCGTTATACCAAAGAGAGAGCTGAACTTCAGCTTGGGGCAAGTTATCAGAACTCCACATTACTAAACGATCAGCAGTTTCCTTTAGAGCGCGATGTTGAGCTTGCCTTCAACAGCATTATGCCAAATTTGCGTTACAAATTCAACTTCACGAAAAATAAATCGTTCATGTTGAACTATCGCACATTCACCCGTAATCCGACTATTGATCAATTGCAAAACGTAGTAGATAATTCCAATCCACTTTCGCTTTCTTCCGGTAACCCTGAATTGAAACAACAATACAATCACCGTGTTTTCGGTCGATTCAACATTACCAACCCTGAAAAAGCAAGTAACTTCTTTGTTTTTCTTTTAGGGGAAATGTATTCGAATTACATTACCAACTCTTCACTGATTGCCGCGAACGACACCGTTATTAACAATGGAATTACACTTTTGAGAGGTTCGCAGTACCGCCAACCGGTAAACTTAAATGGCAGCTGGAATGCACGTTCGGCTATTTCCTACGGAATTCCGATTACCAAACTTAAAGTGAACGTGAATTTCAATGTAGGTGGAGGATATTCGGAAACTCCCGGGTTGATTAACAATGTGGTTAACAAATCGCAGGTTACAAATGCCAACGCCGGATTTACCATAGCGAGTAATATCAGTGAGAAAGTAGATTTCACGATTAATTACTCGTACAACTATAACAATGTTGTGAATACTCAGCAAACCAGTGGAAACAGCAACTATTTTGTTCAGAATATCGGTGCGCGTTTCAACTGGATCGTAAAAGAACGACTGGTGTTTAACAGTACGTATTCATTAAACGCATATTCGGGTTTGAGTTCAGGTTACAACCAACTAATCAGCTTGTGGAATGGCGGTGTTGGATACAAACTTCTAAAGAACAAGCAACTGGAAGCCCGGGTTTCGGTTTTCGACATTAACAACAACAATAACAGCATTACACGAAACGTAACCGAAACATACGTAGAAGATGTTCAGTCGAACGTTTTGAATCGTTATTTCATGTTTACGCTTACCTACAACCTGCGTAATTTCGGAACGAAGGCTCCTGAGACAAAAGAACCACAGGAAGAACGCGGACCAGGTGGCAGACCACCTTACTAAATGCTTACCAGCATTTAGTAAGGAAATACAAATTTGAATTATTACCAAAAATTGGTAACTTTGAGAAAATCGCTGAATTATGTCAAAAAACACATCCGTTGCTCTTGGAAATCATTTTGAAAGTTTTGTTCAAAACAGTGTTTACAATGGGCGTTACAAAAATGTAAGTGAAGTAATCCGTGCGGGATTGAGACTTTTGGAAGACGAAGAGAATAAAGTTATAGCGTTAAAACGCGCTATAGATGAAGGGATAGAAAGCGGCATTGTAACAGACTTCGATCCTATAAAACACTTAGAAGAATTAAAGGCAAAAAGAGGTCTAAATGGGAAAATATAAATTAACCCATAAGGCCAAAAATGATCTATCACAAATTTGGGAATACACCTTAGACAATTGGTCCGAATCACAAGCCGATTACTACTATGACCTTCTTATCAGAAATTGCCAGTCAATTGCATTATCACCTGAATCAGGAAAAAATTATTACGGAGTTAAACCCGACCTCTTCGGACTACCAGTCGGCCGCCACATCATATTCTATCGAGAATCATTCAACGGAGAAGTCGAGATAATAAGAATACTTCATGAAGAAATGGACATTAGCAATCGGATTGAAGAAAAATGATCTTATTTTTCAATTGACAGTTGATTACTTATATGGACGAAGCATCATTTTCAATTCTCTAAACCATCTTCTCAGGAATTACCCACGCATCGAATTCTTCTGCGGTTAAATAACCCAGTTTTACAGCCATTTCTTTTAGGGTTGTTCCTTCCTTGTGCGCTTTTTGAGCAATTTCTGCAGCTTTGTAATAGCCAATTTTCGGGTTCAGAGCAGTAACCAGCATTAAACTATTGTCTAAATGCTTCTTAATGTTTTCTTTCAAAGGTTCAATTCCGATTGCACATTTATCGTTAAACGAAACACAGCCATCGCCTATCAATCGGGCAGAATGCAGGAAATTATAGATCATCACCGGCTTGAAAACATTCAATTCAAAATGTCCGCTCGCACCACCAATATTGATTGCAACATCATTCCCCATTACCTGAGCAGCAATCATTGTCAGCGCTTCACATTGAGTTGGATTTACTTTTCCGGGCATAATGGAAGATCCGGGTTCATTATCGGGAATATAGATCTCACCTATTCCACTTCTAGGTCCGGAAGAAAGCATTCGAATATCATTTGCAATTTTCATTAGGCTAACAGCAACTGTTTTCAATGCTCCATGCGCTTCTACAATCGCATCGGCTATCACGCCTACGAGGGGATCACCGAAGCC
>CAMLIF010000130.1 GCA_946479985.1 uncultured Flavobacteriales bacterium | reverse complement strand
GACCACCGAGATCTACACTCTTTCCCTACACGACGCTCTTCCGATCTTTCCTCATCAAATAATAGGTACTTGCGTCCTGATAAATTGAGATGGCTGTCGGTTTAACGGCGGTACGCTCAGTCATTTGCAGTCATTTGCAGTCATTAGAGCAGCAGCTCCTGCTGCTTGCTGCCTCACTGATGGCCTTCAACTCCGCAGTCACTTCTTCATCGCCCAGGCTGTACACGGGTGCGAATCCGCCGCCTGGAGTCCTGAAGTTCGTGGTCTGACCCTGATAGACACGCGCGGCTGTCCACTGGACTCGGCTGTTGTACACGTAGCTGCGCAAGTCGAACTTCAGCCATTGGTTTTCTTTCTTGACCAATTGAAAGATGTTCACACCTTCGTGACTGTACACACCGTCGAGGTAAAACTCATACGGAACCCATGCCATGGCAAGCGGAGCATCTGCTTTGATCTCTACATCATGAATGCGTTCTTCCCACAGTTCTTCGCGTGGTGTTCCAACTGCTTTCAGGAAATCTGTCAGTTGTTCTTCATGAACGGCTACGATTCCCTTTTTGTCGAAGACGCAGGTTTCCAAATGATTCCTGGAATAAAAACAACTTTGTACCATAGCACTGTCACCGTTTGTCATCCCGAGGAACATGCGGTCAATAGTAGCCCGGATCAATGAATCTTCCGGATCGGAGGCGAAAGCTGAGTTCAGAGAAATGAGGCAAGTTAGGAATAGCAGAAGCCGGATCATGTTTTAAGGTTTTGTTTTAAATGAAGCGATCCGGATTTCCCGGAACAATTTGTCCTGTGCATCACTGAGCTGATGAATAGAGACATAGCGTCCGGCCCCGAATGCAGCGGCTTCTGTCATTTGAATTTCGTCTTTTTCCTTCGCCTGAATTCCTACGACGGAGAAAATAATTCCTTTCTTAGCGTATTTGCGGACTGTTTTCTGGTAGTCGTCAGAATCTTTATTGAAAGCTCCGTCGGTTATGATAATAACCATGTTTGTTTTTGCCGGATCGTAATTCAGCATCAATTGCCTGTAGCCCATTTTGATTCCTCTTCCGCCTGCGGTCATTCCCTGCGGCTTCAATTCGGAGACTGCTTTGGAAATGACTTCTTTTCTGTCGCCAAGCGTTGAAACCTGGAAAACATCGGCCTGATCGGAGTACGTTACAATTCCCATTCGGTCAACCGGCCGCAGCTGGCTTACCAGTTGATTCAGGGAATATTTCATCAGTTCCATTTTGTCGTTTTGCTTCATGGAACTGGAAATATCTATCACAAACTCAATATTCAGCGGTTTAAAGAACTCCAGATCGAAATTGGTTTCTGAAATTTCAGATAATGCCGGATTAAAAACTGCGAGTGTATCAGTGTTCGCTGTATTCTCGGTCAGAATTTCTTTGGCTTCATCTACTGTTAAAGCAACGGATGAGTCGGCCGGAGGATAATAAACTGCATCCGGGAATATGTAATTCGGATCGCGTGTTAAAGGAATAGTGATTTCGTTAATCTCAGGACCAACGTATACACCGGCTTCTTTGTTCAGATAACCTGCGCTTGTAGCCAAAAAGTAGAAATAGCCCGAAGGAATGGATAAATTGAACGAGCCTCTTTTTCCGGTCACCCATGCTCCGGCGGGCTCACCATTACGAATAATAACCACTTTGGTTGACGCAAGAACCTCATTTGTTTCCTTATCTTTTGTGATGATCGTTAAGCTGGACGGTTTTGCTGCGACCGGAGATGAATTGAAATCCGGACAAGCGGTAGTTGCATAATTATTTACAGGAAGCTGGATCACATTTCCTTTGATTACAAATGTCAGCGGACCGTTTCGATCGCTCATAAAAACATTACAGCCTTGTTCAAACGTTCCTTTTTCAGTAGGATTGACCTGTACACGAAGCGTGACAAAACTGTTGGCCGGAACAAGTTCAGCACTCAGTTTGTAAACAACCCGCGGACTTTGCTCTATGCGCAAAACATAAATGGGTGAACTGCTGTTGTTCTCAATTCCAATATCTACATACCGTTGGGTTCCGCTGTACAAATCTCCTAAATCAGCCTCATATTTTGATAACGACGATTGCCCGACTACCTGGGAAAGGAATAAAAAATGTATTAAAATAACGAACCACTTCATGATTTAAATATAAGGAAAATGGATTGTGTTTGGTACACTTCGTAGATTAGAGATTCTGAAAAGAGAATAGTGGATTGATACACTCAGCGAACCAATCTTTGCGTTCTTCTTTCTTCGCGGTTTAAATGGCTCAAATTATGTTACAGCAAAGAAAGAAGGACGCGAAGAAAATTGCGAATATTCTGCAATTCCGTCAATTCTTTTTCCTAAGAATCCAGAACTAAAAAAGGTCATCTACCGAAGCAAATGACCTTTTCAATACTATAAACGAAATCTTACTTTTTCGCCTCTGCGATTAGCGTGTCGAATTGTTTCACGTACGGCTGGTAATCTGCAGTAACGGCAAGAGCTCTTCCTTTTTCGGCAGTAGCTAATGCTTCTTTTTTCAATCCTTGTTTCACCTGAATTTTTGCCATCAATAAATAGATCCAAAATGCATCCGGTTGTCCGGCAATTGCTTTTGCACACCATTCGTTTGCTTTTTTCAGGTCTTTTCCACTTTCGAAGTAGTAATTGGCAGCAGCGTAATATTCATTTCCGGTTGGACCGGCCATTGCTTTATCGATGTTAGCCATTACTTTACTGTCTGTTGGAACAGTGAACGGAAAAGAAACCGCAGTTTCATCCCACATTAACTGGATAGCAGCGCTTTCGTTCTTCAGATTTGTAATATTGATCGTGAACGATTCTGTTGTCCACTTTGTGCTAACCGGAGCTGCTTTCGTTCTCAATGCTACTTTTGAGTCGTCCCATTTTTCAGGAGTTCCCCAATTGTCAGTTGTGCTGTAGAAAATTAAATCCCATGAATCTTTTGACGGCATAGAATAAAGCGCATACGTTCCCGGTTTCAATGAATCTTTCCCGAAGATCAAAGCATCCGTACACGTAATTGTTGTGTTTTCGTTTGCTCCGGTTCTCCAAACTTCTCCGAAAGGAACTAAATCACCAAAGATCACGCGGTTGTTTTTGCTCGGGCGAGAGTATTTAACAGTTACATCGGTTAAACCAATGCGCTGCTCTACTTTCCCTGACGGACTCGCTTGCGGAGCCAGTTGCGCGATTGCATTTCCTGCAAATACAACGCTTAATGCTAGTACTAGTGTTTTCATAGTTCTTATTTTAAGATTTAAGAGGATTATAAATTTCCTCCCTTGAGGGAGGGCTAGGGAGGGTGGCATATTTTCCAGCTTAGGAAGCCATCCCCCTCGATCCCTCTTCAAAGGGGGAAGTCCAATCCTCAATATTACAGCGCAAGTGCGCTTAACGCCTCCGCCAATTCTGTATTCGCGTCGCCATATTTCGCTTTGTAATCGTTGCTTGAGCGCTTAATTACTTCGAATGCTTCTTCTCTTCCGTAAACATGTGTGATCTCAACGTTTTTCGCTGCGCCATCCAGATCTTTGTAAGTCAGGAAAAAGTGACGAACACGATCAATAACCAATTTTGGCATTTCGCTGATATCGTTTACTTCACCGTAAGCCTGATCTCCTTTTAAAACAGCAATGATCTTATCGTCTGCCTCACCACCGTCGAGCATGCGGAAACCACCTATTACTTTAGCTTCACACAAAATGTTCCCGTGATTGAAAGAGCGTTCGCTCAAAACACAAATATCTAACGGATCGCCGTCACCAACGATGTTTGTTCTTCCTGTTTTCTCGTTCGCGAAAGCTGCTACTTCTTTATCACAATATGTTTGTGGAACAAAGCCATATAAGCAAGGCATGTGGTTCGACAATTTTTGTGGTCTGTCAACCATAATATGTCCTGAAGATTTATCGATCTCATATTTGATCGCATCACTCGGGATAATTTCGATGTATGCATTTACGATAGCCGGTTGTTTTTCACCGATCTCAATACCGTGCCAGGGGTGCGATGTAAAGCGCTTGCTCATCGCTGCTATAAGTTGTTGTACTTCTGGTTTCATGTCCGTAAAGATAATTACGAATTGCGAATTATGAATTACAAATTAGGAAAGAGTGGTTGAACGGAGAAAAAAGTCGTCATTTTGAATTGGTGATTGGTTATTTTTCTTGCCACGAATGCACGAATGAATAACCAAATTGAAGGGGATAAATCTGCACTAATTGTTGGCATTGCCGACAGTATTCGTGTTATTGTTTACTTGATAAAACAATAATACTTAATATTCAAGCTTTAGCTTCGCTGAACTTTGTTTCGTGGCCGTGATCAATTCCGAACGAGTACTTCCCTCTGTGGATATGGAATATGAATATTATTCTGGCGGAATAGCAAGTCTATTTCGTAG
Organism: uncultured Flavobacteriales bacterium; assembly: GCA_946479985.1. Next base: position 5,423 of record CAMLIF010000130.1, on the reverse strand, counting down.
CGAATCTCTGATTTGTAGCTGTTGATATCCCAGTTTTGATCGGCCCAGAAGATGAGTTCCATCTGTAATCCGTTTTCACTGAAATCATTTAGACGAACTTCAATTTTCTCTTCTTTATTCACTTTTGGGTGCGATTTGGCAGCTTGTTCCAAAAGTGATTTCACTAATTCCAGATCGGCTCCGTAGTGAACCGTTAAATTGATCCTAAAACGCGAAAGGGTAGAACCGTGGCTCCAGTTTTCAATATATTCCTGCGTTAATTTCGTGTTTGGAACAATGAGAACGTTTCCGTCGCGGGTTTGAATTTGTGCTGTACGGATATTGATTTTCAGAACTTTCGCAACAATAGATTCACTCGATTTTCCGTCGTGCATTTCAATTACATCGCCAACGCGAATACTTCCCTCGAAAAGAAGCACGAAACCCGAAAACATGTCTTTGAAAACATCCTGAAGACCAAGTCCCAAACCAACTAACAAAGCGGCAGAACCTCCTAAGAAAAGCGATGGTTCAACATCCAATGCACCTAAAGCGCCAATAATTGCGATGGTGTAAATAATGTATTTCGCAACCTGAATAGCAACAAATTCCTTTCCCTTGCTGAGTTTTCCTTCCTTCTTGAATCGGCGCTGCAAATAAAGCTGAACGATATTCAATACGACTTTCGCTCCGAAGAAGATTCCAACTGCCAGTACCAGGTTTTCAAAGGTCAGTTCAATTTTGGAAGTCTTGATGAATTTATAGGTCAGGAAATTGGCAAATGTTGCACCCGGATTGTGTCCGTTGTTTATTCTGAAGCTTAAGAAAGATAAATATGCTGCAAGAACATAAACCAGCTGGCTAAAAATCTTCAGATAGGTTTCGCGTTTTGCATCCAGACGAATGTTAGCTTCACTCAGGTATTTCTTCAGAAGTCGCTGAATAATGCGGCGAACTTTGATGGAAAGATAAATGAGAACGGCGATAATGATGATATTGAGTTTGCTCACCCAATACGGACCAAATTGAAAATGATTCTCAGTTAAAAACTCCATTATGGTAAAATTATTCGTCCTAATTGATTCGAGATTTCTTGTTTTATTCTGTTCAGAACAATTTGTTCAGAAAGGAGATCCATTACTTTTTCAAAATCGCCCTCATCAGTTGCCGTCTGTAATTCGACATTGATTTCTTCGTTTCTATTCAAAATCACGCGATTTTTGAAGCAAAAAAGTGAATCGTAAATCAATTTTTTCAATTTATCGACTTCCTGCACGGTTTCCACGTTGTATTTCAAAAGCCACTGCGGGCTTAGTTCGTAATGCTCCGATTCAATTCCAACTACCCACTGCACAATTTCCTGGTCAGGATGTTTCATCCAGTAAGACGTTTTGTACAATGTTTTTGATTCCAATCCTTCGTTAATATGATTGAAAATGCGTTGGAACAGCGGATATTTAAACGTCAAATCGTCTTTCAGTAATTCATGAACAATCAGTTCTGTTACCGAAACTTCAACTTCTTCAGTAGCATTATGCTCATTAATATGCTTGGTCTGTATAGCGTATTCTCCGTATTTCACCAAAACGCGGAGTAAATCGTATTCCTCGTGAGTATACGGATCTTTCGGTTTTGTGATTTGCTGCTCCGGGGCCTGAGTAAACGAATCTGTGATCGCATCGTTTTCTCTGATCTGCGGTTCGTGGTGTTCGCGGGCGAGGACAGTTTTTCGTTTGTTATTGAGTTCGTTCAGAACAATTGCCTCGTCAATTCCGAATTGCTTTGCTATGTCTTTTGAATAGACAGAACGCGTAATCTGATCGGGAATCAATGAAATAGACTGAACGATATCTTTGATCAACCCGGCTTTTTTGATCGGGTCATTTCCTGAATCAGCAAGTAAAAGCGACGTTTTGAAGCTTACGAAATCCTGAGTATTCTCTGCAATAAAAGCAATCAACTCTGTTGTTGACACTTTTTTGGAATAGGAATCCGGGTCGTCGCCATCAGGAAACAACATCACTTTTACGTTCAATCCTTCTTCCAAGATCAAATCGATTCCGCGGAAAGAGGCTTTGATTCCGGCAGCGTCGCCATCATACAAAATGGTTATGTTGTTGGTGTAACGCTTAATGAGTTTGATTTGTTCCTTTGTAAGCGAAGTTCCGGATGAAGCTACCACATTGGTAACTCCCGCCTGGTACATGCTGATTACATCGGTATAACCCTCACACAGGAAACAATTGTCGTATTTGATAATATCGCCTTTGGAAAAGTACAATCCGTACAAGATCTCACTCTTGTTGTAGATAATACTTTCAGGTGAATTAAAGTATTTGGCAATCTTTTTATCGTTCTGAAGTGTTCTTCCTCCGAAACCAAGTACACGACCTGAAACGGAGTGAATCGGGAACATGACACGACCGCGGAAGAAATCGAACGAGCGCTCTTCTTTGGTTTTTACCAGTCCTACTTTTTCGAGGTATTCTTTTTTGTAGCCTTTGGCAAGCGAAGTCTCGGTAAAATCATTTCCCGAATTCAAACAGTATCCCAATTGGAATTTTTGAATGATATCTTTTCGAAAACCGCGCTCTTCGAAGTAGGAGAGACCAATTGCCTGTCCTTCCGGATGCTCGGTCATGCGCTGCATGAAATGCTCTTTCGCAAATTCGTTGATGATGTACAAACTTTCGCGTTCGGAAACTGCGGCTAATTCTTCAGCGGTTTGTTCCCGTTCTTTCGGCAGCTCGATTCCATATTTGTCGGCCAGCCAGCGCAATGCTTCTGGATAAGAATAGTGTTCTTTTTCCATCAGGAAAGAAACCACATTTCCGCCTTTGCTGGAAGAGAAGCATTTGTAGATTTGTTTGGCTGGTGAAACCATGAATGAAGGTGTCTTTTCATCCACGAACGGACTCATTCCTTTCAGATTCGACCCTGCTCTTTTTAAAGACACGAATTCCCCGATCACCTCCTCAATACGAGCAGTTTGAATGATTTCATCAACAATATGCGGGGGAATTAATGACATTATTTTTGAGGAGCAGTTTGAGTTGGTTCACCTTCAAAATTTCCGTAGTCTTTTTCGAAATCCAGGCTGCCGTCTTCCTTGTAAAATCGCCATGCACCAACTTCCTTATCGTCTTGATAGAAACCGGAATAGCGGACATTTCCACTTGGGTAACGCACCAGGATAAGACCGTTCTTTTTACCGTTTACATACTCGGTTGTTGACTGCTCAGTACCATTCTCAGTATAGAAAAACCAACGGCCGTTGCGCTGCCCCTTTTTATCCTGCGGGCCCTGAAATTTAACGGCAGTTTTTCCCGGATAATATTCCGTGTACACTCCGTCTTTGATTTCAACCAGAGAGGGTTCTTTCTTTTTCTTAGGTTTTTTTTCTTCTCCGCAGCTGCTGATTATAGCACAGCTCAGAGTGATTAAAAGCATCGAAAAAATAAGTTTCATGTGACAATTCATTTAAGTTTCAAAAATAGGCAATCTATCCCTTTTTTTGAAGGAAATAACGGAGATAAGACTGTTTAGGTTGAAAATAAAAAAGACGTAAATGAATTACGTCTCTGTATTGTATATTGAAATGACTTCTGTTAAGCGAAATGAAGGTTCAAACAGGTATTTGTATTGATCGCCGACTGTAATTCCATTCTGTCTTTTCTGCGGCTTACACGTCTTCTTGTTCTGCGACGCGTTCGTCTTCTTGTTCCACCGTTGGTTTGCGTAATCAGAACTTCTTCGGTACCGTTTGAAAAAGAAGTTGTACTGGTAAGTGCTCCAAAAGAATCGTCCTCTTCCGGAAGCAGGAAAAGCGCAATAGCAAAAGTTAAGATTGCTTTGCTGAATAATGCAGTATATTTCATTGACTTGTATTTTCCTCTAATGTACAAAATTTCGGATTTCGAGATGAATTGTAATCAATGCGAAATCAATATACAAGATTTACTCTGTCCATGTTTCACCCAAAACCCATTTCCGGACCATTTCAGTATCCAAAATTCTTCCGATCACACGGTAGCCTGATTTCGCAAACGGATTATTTCCCGTTAATTGTTCGGTTTGTACGCCTTTTTTCGGATCGTAGTAACTGGCATGCGTAAACGTGACTGATTTCCCTGATTTATAAACAAAACCAACATGACTGTCCAGCCCGGCAACGTACAATCCATCCGGCTGACTCAGAAAATAACTTTTCAAAGAATCAACTGTTTGGTTGCTGAAGCGCTTAACATTTGTGGTCATTTTCTTGATGTAATATTCCGAAGCCTGCTGTGCCCATTTCACGCGAGGGATTTTGAATCCGGCATCGGTGAGAACGGTTGTGATGAAATATCCGCAGGCAATTTTGCCTTGTCGCGGAGTACGCGTCGTTCCATTGAAATCCCACTCTGTTCCCTGCCATTGGTCGAAGAAATCGGTAGTTATCGTTGTTAGAAGATAGCTTTCTGCTTTTTTCAGGATTTCTTTTTTACCGGCTTCATTTGCTGCATTGTATTCTGTTTGAAAAGCCAGTCGTTTCTTTTCAACTGAATCTATTAAGTCTTTGTACGGCTGTAGTTTTTTATCGGCTGGATTTACTGTATTTGCCGAACAATTCAGGAAAATGAATGAGAGGATGGTGAGAAGGAAGAATTTTGCAGGCATGAGAAGTGTTTTGTCAGTAATGATTTGATTGATGGAAAGTTACATAAATTAAAAGTGGAGGCGAATAATAGAATAAAAAAAGTCGGAGTGAAAAATTTTTCACCCCGACTTTTTGACTTTTTTCTAAATTGATTGAGGATTATTTCTCCTCGTCTTTTTTCTTGTCATCCACTTCTTCGAAGTCAACATCGGTAACTTCGTCACCTGCGTTAGCTCCTCCGGCGTTTGGATCTTGTGCTCCACCTTCTGCGCCTCCGCCAGCATTAGCTGCGTTGTACATTTCCTGAGATGCTGCCTGGAATGCTGTGTTCAAACGCTCCATTGCTGCTTCTAAGTTTGCAGTGTTTTTTGCGTCGAATTCAGTTTTCAATGCTGTTAAAGCTTCTTCAATCGGCTGCTTTTTATCAGCAGGGATTTTATCACCGTATTCGCTCAACTGACGTTCTGTCTGGAAGATCAATGAATCTGCTTTGTTCAAAGTTTCTGCCTCAGCTTTACGTTTGTTGTCTTCGTCGGCATGAGCTTCAGCTTCTGCACGCATACGTTTGATTTCGTCGTCAGACAAACCGGATGAAGCTTCAATTTTAATTGACTGCTCTTTTCCTGTTCCTTTGTCTTTCGCAGAAATGTGCATGATTCCATTTGCATCCACGTCGAATGTTACTTCGATTTGCGGTTCACCACGACGAGCCGGTGGAATGTCAGTTAATGAGAAACGACCCAAAGTTTTGTTGTCGTTTGCCATCGGACGTTCACCTTGCAATACGTGAATATCTACTGCCGGC
>CAMLIF010000129.1 GCA_946479985.1 uncultured Flavobacteriales bacterium | reverse complement strand
TTCGATTTCCCAATCGAATCACTCAGTCTGACGGTGTTCATTTTTTCGTTGATTAACCTTTTTTTAACGTTACCCGGTGGGTTAATAGTTAACTTTACGAACTATTAACAGGGTAACTATGCAAAATGACTGGCCGTTAGGTCGCATGTTCAGTTTTCTTACGAAGCAATATATCGGTGAAATGGCGCTTCGAATGAAAGACACGCCAATAGAACGCTATTATTTTCCTCTTTACCTGATCGGGAAAAATTCCGGAAAGATTAGTCAGCAGGAATTGGCAGACGAACTTCTGATGGATAAAGTCAGTCTCGTTCGAATTCTTGACCTACTTACCAATGACGGTTACGTTACCCGAACAGTGAACCCAAACGACAGAAGACAGCACCTCCTGAGTTTAACCGAGAAAGCCCAACCCTGGCTGGCAAGAATCAAACAAAGCTTACTTGATACCAACGAACATTTTTTAGGCCTTCTACCCGAAGAAAATCGTCAGCTTTTCAGCGAAACACTACAACTGCTTATTTGTAAAACCAAAGATTTACCCATTGAAGACATTGAAATATTTTATAACAGACCGAAAGATGATATTACTGAAAAATAGCCTGATAATGGTATTCGCAGCCACACTTTTAGCTTCCTGCGGATCAGACGAAAAAGAAGCCGGGAAAAACGGTCCGCCGCCAACCATGACAGTTGATGTGATAGAACTGAAAGGCGCTGAAATTGCGAATGTTATTTCTGTCCCCGGATCAGTTATTCCCGGAGAACAGGTAGATGTTTTTAGCGAAGTTTCCGGCAGAATTGAGCGAATTGCATTTAAAGAAGGCCAAATAGTGACAAAAGGCTCTGTGATCCTTCAGGTTGATACAGATATTCTGCAGGCCCAGCGTGGCGAACTGCAGGTAAACCTGAAACTGGCGCAGAAAGATGAAGCAAGGAAGAAATCATTGCTTACCGCAAAGGGAATTAGCGCCGAAGAATATGAAAAATCGGAAGCAGAGCTGGAAAACATCCGGGCTCAAATAGCGCTGATCAATGTTCAGATCTCGAAAGCAACCATTCGCGCTCCGTTTACCGGAAGAATCGGATTGCGCCAGGTAAGTGTCGGAGCATTCATCTCCCCTTCTACCCTCATTACAACGCTGGTACAGGAAAATCCGGTGAAAATTGAGTTTTCAGTTGCCGAGCGTTACGCTTCCAACGTAAAAACAGGACAAACAATCAACTTCCATACGCAAAACGGAAATGAACAGTATACAGCAAAAGTGTACGCCTTTCAACCAAAAGTAGACGAAGGAACACGCATGTTAAAAGTACGTGCTGAAATGAAAAATAACGGGAAACTAATTCCGGGAATTTTCGTGGCAATAGACTATGACCTGGGCTTTGAAGAAAATGCCTATATGGTTCCGGCTGAAAGTGTAGTTTCAATTTTGAACGGACAAAAAGTATACGTTGTAAGAAACGGATTAGTAGTTGAAGTTCCCGTACAAATTGGCGTACGAACTGCAGATGATGTGCAGATTATCGGTGAATTAGAAGACGGTGACAAAGTGCTTATTTCAGGACTTCTTGCAGTAAAAGCAGGTATTCCGGTTAAAACAAAATTGGTGAAATAATGAATTTACCTTCTACAAGTATAAACAGGCCCGTTCTAACAATTGTACTTTCTATTCTGGTTGTTATTTTCGGAATAATTGGCTTCTCGTATCTTGGTGTGCGCGAATTCCCCTCTGTTGATCCGCCAATTATTACAGTTACCACAAATTACGGCGGGGCAAATGCAGAAGTAATTGAATCGCAGATTACAGAACCGTTAGAGGAATCAATTAACGGTGTTTCCGGAATTCAAACCATGACTTCAACAAGTTCAGATGGCAGAAGTACCATTGTGGTTGAATTCGATTTGAGCATTGACCTGGATGCAGCTGCTAATGATGTTCGCGACAAAGTTTCTGCAGCCGTTCGAAATTTACCGCAGGATGCCGATCCACCGATAGTTGTAAAATCGGATGCGAATGCAGAATACATTTTCTCTTTGACTGTTCAATCGGATAAGCGAAACTTATTACAATTGACGCAGCTTGGAAACGACATGTTCAAAGAGCGTTTCCAAACCGTAAAAGGTGTAAGTAATGTTACCATCTGGGGAGAAAAGAAGTATTCCATGAAGTTGAATCTCGACCCGGAAAAAATGGCGGGGTACAACTTAACTGCGCTCGATATTCAGCAAGCTCTTTTAGGCCAGAACGTAGAATTACCTTCGGGAAGAATTGAAGGAAACACCGTTGAAATGACCATTCGTACTTTTGGCAGGTTGACAACGGAAGAGGATTTCAACAACATGGTGGTCTCCAATAGCGGAACCCAGATTGTTCGGCTGAAAGATGTTGGAAATGCTGCTTTATCTCCTGAAAACGAACGCACACTGCTTCGCGGAAACCATGGAACACCAATGATTGGTATTGCAGTAATGCCTCAGCCAGGAGCAAATTACATTGAAATAGTAGATGAGCTTTACAAGAAAATCAATCAAATTAAGAAGGAACTCCCTAAAGACGTAAAACTCGGAATTGCACTCGACACTACTAAAAACATCAAAAAAGCCATTTCAGAAGTTGAAGAAACTATCCTGCTTGCCTTTGGTTTGGTGGTACTCATCATTTTCCTTTTCCTGCGCGATTGGAGAACAACGCTCATTCCGATTATCGCCATTCCGATTTCATTGATCGGAACCTTCTTCCTCATGTATGTTGCAGGATTCTCCATTAACTTATTAACGCTTTTGGGAATTGTTCTGGCAACAGGATTGGTCGTAGATGATGCCATTGTTGTCATGGAAAACATTTTCGCCCGCGTGGAAAAAGGACAAGATCCGAAAGAAGCCGCTCATGAAGGTTCAAAGGAAATTCTCTTCGCCATTATTTCTACAACGGTGGTACTCGCCTGTGTATTCCTTCCGGTAATTTTCTTACAAGGGTTAACCGGTCGTTTATTCCGTGAATTTGGAGTAGTGGTTGCCGGATCCGTAGTTATTTCGGCATTCATTTCCCTGACACTGACTCCAATGATGAGTTCACGTATTCTGAAAAAGAATGAAAAACACTCACGTTTCTACAGAATGACAGAAAAGTTCCTTGACGGAATGATGAACGGCTATAAGAAAACCCTCGTCAGATTCATGAAACGTCCCTGGATTTCTTTTATAATCATGTTCTTCTGCTTGATCTTGATTTACTTTTCCGGAAGTGCATTACAAAGCGAATTAGCGCCAATGGAAGATAAAGGCCGCTTGCAGTTAATGTCGAATGCGCCCGAAGGAACGTCGTTTGACAGAATGGATCAACATCAGCGTGAATTGATTGAATTTGTAGATACCATGGCGGAAAAAGACAATATTCTGGCTGTTACTTCGCCCGGATTTGGAGCCTCTGTTTCCGTGAATCGTGGATTTATTCGCTTGAACTTAGTTCCGAAAGATCAGCGTACACGTTCTCAGCAGGAGATTGCAGATGCCCTGATGGTAGAGCTTTCGAAACACAATTTTGCACGAAGTTTTGTTATCCAGGAACAAACCATTGGTGGAGGACGAAATGCCGGTTTACCGGTTCAATACGTTTTGCAGGCGCCTGATTTTCCGAGTATGAAAAAAGTGCTTCCTGAATTCCTTGCAGCAGCTAGCGCCGATCCGGCATTTAAAGTTGTCGACGTTGACCTGAAATTCAATAAACCGGAATTACAGGTTGTTATAGATCGTGATAAAGCGGCTTTCCTTGGGGTCGACGAAATGGATATTGCCCAAACTATGCAAATGTATTTCTCCGGGCAGCGCTACGGATATTACATCCAGAACGGGAAACAATACCAGGTAATTGGCCAGGCATTCCGCGATAACAGAAACGATCCCTCGGATCTTGGAGGAATTAATGTTCGAAATTCCCGGGGTGAAATGATTCCATTGGAAAATGTGGTTACATTGAAAAACGAATCGTCTTCTCCCGCATTATTCCGCTACAATCGGTATGTTTCGGCAACGGTTTCAGCTCAGCCCAACGATGGATTAACAGTTGGTGACGGAATTGCAGCTATGGACAAAATTGCGGAGAAAGTACTGCCTGAAAGTTTCTCACACAGTTTGTCCGGTACCTCAAAAGAATTCTCGGAAAGCGGAAGCAGTGTCCTATTCGCATTCGGATTAGCCGTTATTTTGGTTTTCCTGATCCTGGCAGCACAATTTGAAAGTTTCACTGATCCGATAATCATTATTTCTACCATCTTTTTAGCATTGGCCGGAGCATTATTATCTCTTTGGTTAACCGACCAAACCTTAAACATTTTCTCTGAAATCGGAATTATCGTTTTGGTTGGTTTGGTCACCAAGAACGGAATTTTGATTGTGGAGTTTGCTAACCAGCGTAAAGAAGAAGGATTGAGCAAACTCGATGCAGTAATTGATGCAGCAGCTTCCCGTTTCCGGCCAATTTTAATGACAACGCTGGCAACAATCCTGGGGGCCCTGCCTATTGCCCTGGCATTGGGAGACGCTTCCACAAGCAGAATTCCAATGGGAATTTCAATTGTTGGCGGACTGGCATTCTCCCTTGTACTTACCTTGTACATGATTCCGGGTTTATACATTTACCTTAGTTCGAAGAAGAAAAAAGCATGAAAAATATACTAGCAATATTACTTTGCCTTGCTGTAAATAAACTAACGGCTCAGGGAGTTCTGACTTTTGAGCAGGCCGTTCAGAAAACGCTGGCAAACAATTTCGATATCCGCATGGTGAAAAATACCGCTTTGCAGGCCGAAAACAATAATAACCCCGGAAATGCAGGATATCTTCCAACCGTTGAAGTAACTGCAGATCAGTTTTTCAGCAGCACAAACACGCGCCAGGAATTTTATTCGGGCCAGATAAACGAAAAACAAAATGCACAGAACCGTTCGTTGAACGCAACGGCAAGACTCGACTGGACTTTCTTTGACGGTTTCACCATGTTTGCTGCCGACAAGCGTTTGCAGATCCAGGAAGACCAGGCTGCGTTGCAGGTTCGCGCCCAAATTGAGATGCAGGTTTATCAAACTGCGGTTTTGTACTACTCTTTGGTATTGCAGAATCAAATGACAAAAGTGTACCAGGATGCATTGGATTTGTCACGCGAAAGATACAACCTGGTTGTGATCAAAGAGAAAAACGGGGCACTTAGCTCACTCGATTTACTTCAGGCAAAACTCGATATGAACACAGACAGTTCCAATTTATTGAGCCAGAATAAGATTATTCGCGATTTGAAAACAGAATTAGCAAGTGTTATGGGCGAAGCTTCGAACGTGAATTTCGATGTAGCGGATGAAGCAGTTTCCATGCAGCCAATCGACCGAAAAGCCATTGAAACAAATGCAATTAGTCAGAATACCAGCATTTTGCTGAACAAGTCGAATATTGCTTTGGTAGATGCTCAAAGAAAAGAAATGCAGGGAAGATACTATCCGCAGCTTGGATTATACGGACAATATTCAGTTACAACGTCTCAAAGCCAGGTTGGTTTATTGGCCAGCAACCGTTCACTCGGCCCGGGCTTCGGGTTTACTTTACGCTGGACAATCTTAGATCAGCTTTCAACATTTACAACGCTTAAGAACCTTGATCTGACACAGCAGAATGCCGAATTGATGGTAGAACAGCAAAATCAAGTCATTACCAAAGAATTGAACCTCGCTTTTTCAAATTACGATTACGCACAGGAATTATTCCAAATCGAAAATGCATCTATTCTGAATACAGAAGAAATCTTCGATATTGCCCGGCAAACGTACGAAGCCGGTTCCATGACAGATCTCGAATTACGTGAAATTCAATTCTCCATTGTTCAGGCAAAGAACCGTCAATTGTCTTCGGCGCTGGCATTAAAAACAGCTCAGTTGAATCTGTCGCTGCTTAGCGGCGATTTCCAAAAACTCCTGTAATGGATTGTCCTTGCTGCAGCGGAAAAATCTTTGAGGAATGCTGCGAACCCTTCCTGTTGAATAACAAAAAACCGGCAATTCCCGAAGAACTGATGCGTTCACGTTATTCTGCCTATACACAGATCAATATTCCGTATTTGATTGAGACAACGCATCCGAAAACACGGAAGTATTATTCTCCGAAAGCCATGCAGGAATGGGCCGAAACATGTAACTGGCTAAAACTGGAAGTGATTGAAGCGCATGACAACAAAGTACTCTTCCACGCACATTTCGAAGATGAGAACGGAATTACACAGGTCCACAAAGAACTTTCAACGTTTAAACAGGAAGACGGGGTTTGGTACTTTGTGGATGGGGAGGAACCAAGTCGACTTCGATAAATTCCGTTTTACAAACGGAACACTCAGCCTGACTTGGAATCTAAATCACGAAACCCAACCACGTCAATCCCGATTGCAATCGGGAGAGTGGTTTTTCACAATGCCCACCGTGGCGAAAGAAAAATTGTAACGAACTGTCTGATCGGCTGACAAGGTTGGTGTGGTACTACTTAAGTGAAATAATTGTTTTTAGATATCCCGCGTCAAACTGAGTGTTTCGGCCGGGAGGACGAAATGTATCGAAGTCGACGTGGTACTACTTTATCAAAACCACATGCCCACTCATCTCTTCACGATCAGCGCTTTCCTTATATTTAAATTGAATCGACCAGATGTAAGTTCCTTCCTGTGCCAATTCGTTATTCATCTTCCCATCCCAGCCGTAATAAATGTCTGTGGATTCAAAAACCAGTTCTCCCCAGTGATTAAACAAAGTGAATGTGTAGGCAGATTCGTCAATTCCGCTAGTGAAAACCGGAAGAAAAGTATCATTGATTCCGTCACCGTTCGGAGTAAAGGCGTTCGGAACATAATAAACCAATCCGTTGCCTACGGTAACTGCCTTCCGGATAGAATCAACACAGCCGTTTGCAGCCGTTGCAACAAGAAGTACTTCGTAGGTTCCGTCGGCTTGCGGATAGACAAACCCCGGCGAAAACTCCGTACTGGTTTCATTGTTGTAATAAAAATCCCAGAAATATGTACTGGCTGATGTGGACAGATTGGTGAATTGAACCGCCGGGTTGGAAATAGCAATTTCGTGCGGCAGGTAGGAAAAATCGGCGTACGGAACTTCATTCACACCAACATCCTGGGTTAACGAAGCGGAACAACCGTTTTGAGTAGTTATTTCCAGCGTTGCAGTATAAACTCCTGCATTCAGATAAGTGTGGTTCATGTTCTGGGCAGTTCCCGTTTGGCCGTCTCCAAAACTCCATTCGTAAGAAGCAATCTCGTCAGGGGCAGTAGCAAACGATCCTGCAGAAGAGAATGCGGTTGCGTTTCCTTTACAAACTTCGGTTGAAGTAAACTGAACAAGCGGCGGCGGACTTACAACAAAGGTCAAATCGGCATTGCCTGTACATCCGTTTACAATCACATCCAAATGATACGTTCCCGGTTCCAGCATTCCGCTCGGATTCTGATCGTTCGTTGCAAAACCATTCGGTCCCGTCCAGGAATAGACCACTGTTCCCGACATGTTTGTGCTTCCATTCAGCTGAATAGTTTCTCCTTCACAAAGAAAACCCGAAGTAGCTGCTGTAACAACCAAAGGTGCGGGTTGAGTAATAATCGCTGTAGCCTGACCGGAACATCCGGTAGCGGAAACCACTCCGACAGTATAATTACCTGCGCTCAATCCTGTAAATATATTCGACGATTGGGAAGTCCCGCCATTGAGCGTATACTGTAAATTAGATGCAGAAGAATTTACCTGGATAGCTCCGTCGCTTAATCCATTACATGAAACAGGTGTAACCGAAGTTGTAACCTGCGGACCTGAAGTCAGGGCAATGGTATAAGAAACAGTTTGTGTTGTTCCGCAGCCGGACAAGAATTCCAACGAATAGGTTCCGGGAGAGTTTACGTCAATACTGGCAGTTGTTTCACCGGTAGACCACTCAATGAAAGTAGTCTGAGATGAAGTAAGCGTTACCGTTTCACCGTTGCACATAGACGTTGGTCCGGAAATGGTTGGCGGAGAAACGGTACCTACCTGTACCTGGATTTGCTGGGGAGGCCCGGCATTACCACAGGCATCAACCGCAGCAACCATTAGCGTATAGATTCCGGCCGGAACCGGTGCCCAGTTTACTGACATGTAACTGTCTCCGTTGGGCAAATTAAATATCGCTCCGCCCGACAAATTATACCACAGATAAGTTGTTCCGGGCACATCCGGTACGCTATAGCCGCACATAGATCCTGTTCCGACACACATCAGGGTTGGACCCGTTATTGTTCCGGGCTGAGCAAGAGTAACATTCATTTGCGGAGCAGTAAGTCTCACATCGTCAAGAAACAAAAGCTCGTCGGCACGATTCGTTGTAACCGAAACAGAAAAGGAAAAATCTACAACGCAGGGAGGAATAGCGTAACTGAACGAATGTGTATGAATATCGAATTGGGCATTCTCATTTCCCGCCGCAATAAGGATTGGCGCCTGCGCTATACCATTGTGAAAAGGTGTGAAAATGAGATCTTCGCCAGCGTCCCATCCTGTTCCGGTACAAGCCGGAAAACGGTTTCCCCAATTGAACGTGAGGGAATGTGTAAACTGGTTGGAGCCGGATAAATTCACAGGAGTGAAATTAAAAGTCCGGGCCATGTCAGGACCATTTCCGGGTCCGGAACCGAAGCAATTTCCGCCACCGGTATCTCCACCGCAAACAATCGATTGGGTTCCTGTAATTTTATTCGGAGTAAGAGTAGCTTCAGTGAGGGCCAGCGCACTTGCACCGGAACCTGTATAATTCCAGGTATCACCGAGTTCGCCGCCCTGAAATGCAACCGTTATTTGAGCATAACTTTGAGATATCTCGAAAAAAGCTGCAATCGCAACCAGTATTCCGGCTAAATATCCCTTTGAAAACCAAGTAGTAATCATGTCGCCCTTATTTCAGTTTAACAAGTCTAAGTTAAACTATATTAAACAACGGAAGCACAGGCGAGCACACCTGTAAACCCTAATTCGTAAGGTATACCGATTTAATGGTACGGATTATTGAGCTTAGTGCTGTTCTGATGTATCGCACTGGAATCCATTCCGTTTGACAAAGAATCATTTCAACAAAACCACATGCCCGTTCATCTGCTCGGAGGCACCGCTATCTCTGTGCTGAAAGCGAATGTCCCAAATGTACGTGCCTTGCTGAACAAGCTCGTTTTCAAACTTCCCGTCCCAGCCTATAGTCATGTCTGTTGATTCAAAGACCATTTCACCCCAGCGATTGAAAAGCGTAAAACGATAATTCGCTTCATCCGTTCCACTGGTGAAAACAGGCAGAAAAGTATCATTGATTCCATCACCGTTCGGAGTAAATGAATTCGGGATATAGAATACCAACCCATTGCCTACGGTAATAGTTCGCTGAACAGAATCAGCACATCCGTTATCAGATAATGCAATAAGCTTTACCACATACGATCCTTCCGATTGCGGATAAACATATTGCGGCGAAAACTCCGTACTGGTTTCATCATTGTAATCGAAGATCCACAAATAGCTATCGGCAACAGTGGAAAGATTGGTAAACTGAACCGTCGGATCAGCAGCAGAGATATCATTTGGTGAATAAGAAAAATCAGCGTCCGGAACGGTATTCACACCAACATCCTGTGTCAGTGAAGAAGAACACCCGTTTAGAGAAGTTATTTCCAGGGTAGCAGCAAAAATACCTGCTGTAAGATAGGTATAACCCGGATTTGGGACCGATGCTGTTTGCCCGTCGCCAAAACTCCATTGCCAGGAAACAATCTGATCGGGCGCCGTTGCCGATGAACCTGAAGAAGAAAATTCCGTGACGTTTCCTTTACAAACTTCGGTTGAAGTAAACTGAACAACCGGTGGCGGACTGACAACAACATTTAAGTTAGCAC
>CAMLIF010000128.1 GCA_946479985.1 uncultured Flavobacteriales bacterium | reverse complement strand
AAGTTCCGTCAGATACGGTAGTTGAATTCCCGTTATCGTCTGTGTAAATTTTCTTACATGTACACGTATATTCTTTCTTGCACGATACCATCGTAAACGATGATAAAATTACTAGTGCGAAAATTGCTTTTTTCATGACTTTGTTTTTTAATGATTTAAAAAATTCTTCTTAATCAAACTTCTGAAACAAAGGTGTGGGATTATACGAGCAATTCTATTACAGATTTTTTCGCGTAACTTACATTATTCTCAGATTTGCTGTTAAAATGCCTTAAAAAGCCAGAACAAGGTTACGAGCACAAGAATCAGGATAATTATTCAAAATTGACCACCAATTATTCCTCAACACACCTTTGGTTTGTTTGTTATATATGCTGAATTTGTACTTTTATGGCATGAAAAGAGCAGTGCTTTGGTTTTTAGTTATTGGCAGCAACATACTCTTCCAATCGTGCCGAACAGCTATTGAACCTGAATCGCCGATAGAAATCCCGGAACCATTGAGCAAGAAAGAAATTCCGGTTTCTACGCTTTCCATCCCCATTGCTATTTCGTTAAAACCTTATTATTTGTTAGCCGACAAGCAAGTACCAACTGAATTCACCGGGGGTGAACATCCGTGTGAAGGTGTTTCGTTCGATTATTTTTTCCAGAGAAAACCTTTTGATATTAATGCCAATTCAGACAAAATAAAGATTGATGTGAACGGGAAATACTGGATCAAAATGAGCTATTGCTTTGATTGTACGGATATGTTTACCGAAACACCAATCTGTTCCGTTCCCAGAATACCATTCAGCTGCGGTGTTGATGAACCTATGCGGAAAATGTCGTTACAATATGAAACCAGCTTCGACATTTTAAACAACTATTCTTTAAAAACACACACTACGCTGACGAACCTGAAAGCTCTTGATCCCTGTGAGGTTACTGTTTTCAATTATGATGCTACTGACGAATTATTGAAAGAAGTTAAAAAGGCATTGAAAGATGTTGCCGGAGACATTGATAAACAATTGGGCGGAGTTTCTTTTAAAAAAGAAGCCCAGAAAGCCTGGAACATGATGAATGATCCCATTAAAGTAAAAGATTTTGGAATTCTTCATGTAAACCCGCAGAGTATTTCATTGTCAAAGCCAAAAATTAGTAACGATAGTCTTTACACAACACTTTGCTTACAAGCATCACCCGTTTTTGATCATAAAAACAGCATTGGCGAAAAAAAGCTTCCCGAACTTAAAACCACTACTAAACCTGCTTCCGACAGTTTCGACCTGAACGTAGGTTTGTACCTGAACTACGATTCGATCTCGAAAACCATTCAGCACTATGCCGGCGGGAAAGAATTAAAAATAAAGAACAAAACGATTATTTTCGACAGTATTTCGGTCACCGGGGCACAATATGACGAATTGGTAATTAAAGTAAAGTTTTCCGGATCTAACCGGGGAACACTGTATTTAAAAGGAACACCGAAATACGATCCGTTAACTGAATCAATTGCATTCACCAATGTGAGCTATGACCTGGCTACCAAAAGTTTGCTTTTAAAAACCGCAGACTGGTTGTTTGATGATCGCATAATCCAGGAAATAACGAAAGCGAGCAAACAGAATTTACGCCCGCAATTTGATAAAATGATCAAATCAGTAAACGATGCTTTTCACTACAATTTCAATGAATATAATATTCAGGGGGCCGTTCAAACAATTCATGTGAATGATCTGTCAACCCGAAAAGATGAATTATTCATGTATATTCAGATCACCGGGAAAATGAAGGTGGATAATTTCGGAAATTAATTTTTCTAACTATTGACCATATGAGCCGCCAATTTCGGAAAGCTTGAAAACAATTCATCCTTCAACTTATCAGAAACAGGTAAATCAGCAATGGCTTGTTTCATGCAGCGCAGCCACTCTTCTTTCGCATCTTCAGTAATTTTATGTGGCATGTGTCTCATTCGCATCTTCGGATGACCAAATTCTTTAGAATATAATTGCGGACCTCCAAAAAACTGAGTTAGAAACAGTTCCTGTTTTCTCTTTACCTCTTCTCTGTTGGTGCGAAATAATGGTTCAATTTTTGGAGACTGAAATACATACTCATAAAACCCATTGACTAATAACTTTATGTTCTCCGCTCCTATTTTGTCGTACAAATTCTCCATTCAACTACAATATTACAGGATATTTTTAAACAAGTTGACTCTGAATAGTTTAGTATTTCTATTTTTGCACCGAATGAAAACTGTTCTAGGAATATTTTTACTGTTACTCTCGTTCGTTTCCAAAGCGCAAGAATCTACTACTTCTGAAATAATCTCAGATTGTACCGGTGCGGCGAATATTTTGCAAGCGGGTTCATACTCTACAAATTTCACGGGTAAAGCCGGAGCCTATAAAGATCTTGATGCCTATCCTTCATTATCCTCAACTAAGGAATTAAACTCTCTTTGGTATTCATTTGTTGCCAGTTACGACGGAAGATTTACGCTTGATGCAAGCATTCCTGAAGGAACACTTCAAATGATCATATTCGAAGCAGTGAGCACCGATGCCTGTACGGAAGTTTTTCAGGGAAAGGCTGAGATAAGACGTTTGGTTCAAACAAAGGAAATGCACACCGGATTAAATTTGATAACCAATTCGAACACATTATACCCTATTGATCTGGTTGCAGGAAAGCACATTATGATTTGTTTTCTGACAGAAGCGAAAATGAAATCCAAATTAGATCTGCACATTGGATTTGACCCGACGGACGGAGAATTGAAAGAAACTGCCGAGGGCGGTAAACTACTCGATTTAAGAAAAGACAAATCGGTAGATGCGCTTCAAATATTGATTCGTGATGCTGAGACGGGAAATCCTGTAGTGGCAAATCTGAGTATTACAGGAATAAAAGATCTTACCGGCGTTTATCAGGCGTCTGATTTCTATCTTACGGTTGAGCGTTCAGGAAAAATTCAATTAAAAGTGGATGCAGAAGGGTATTTCTTCGTAGATAAAGACGAACCTGTTTCAGCAGGATCCGACAACGAAGTCATCATCTGGATGGAACCTTTGGGAGAAGGAAAGTCTATGCAGATTGACGAAATAGAATTCCAGCCCGGATCCTCCGAGTTTCTTTCCACTGCGGAACCTAAGCTGCGCAGACTGAAAGATTTCCTTGCTTTAAATGCCAATGTGAAAGTAGAAATCCAGGGACATGTACATGATTCCTCAGGTGAAAATTCGTTTGCCGGACAAAAATTATCGGAAGCACGAGCTAAACGAGTACTGCTTTGGCTGGCGGAAAATGGCATTGATAAAAACCGGATGACCGCCGTTGGTTATGGAAATACATTACCCATTTATCCTGAAGCCAAATTTGCCTATGAAGAACAGGCCAACAGACGGGTTGAGATAAAAGTTCTTTAACAAGGTCCCAAAAAAAAGAGTCACTCTCGCAACTCTCTTTCAATTAGTAATTCTTCTTCAGATTCCTAATTTTGAAATTAGATCCTCATCAACCATTTCAGGAATCGTTACTTTCAGTTTTGGTTCGAGTTCCATAGCGCGTTTGATTGCAAAGATTGCTCCTTCATTACGCGCCCAGTTTCTTCTGGCAATTCCGTTATTTACATCCCAATGCAGCATCATGGTTAATCGGCGCTGTGCATCTGAAGAACCGTCGAGAAGCATCCCGAATCCGCCGTTGATAACCTCGCCCCAGCCAACTCCGCCACCGTTGTGAATAGAAACCCAGGTTGCACCGCGGAATGAGTCACCGATAACATTTTGAATAGCCATATCAGCCGTAAAACGCGAACCATCGTAAATATTTGAAGTTTCTCTGTACGGCGAATCAGTTCCTGAAACGTCATGATGGTCTCTGCCTAAAACAACCGGTCCGATTTTGCCGCTTGCAATGGCTTTATTGAACGCTGAAGCAATCTTCATTCGTCCTTCTGCATCGGCATATAAAATTCTTGCCTGGGAACCAACTACCAGTTTGTTTTCCTGGGCCCCTTTGATCCATTGAATATTATCTGCCATTTGCTGTTGAATCTCAACAGGACTGTTTTTCATTATTTCTTCCAGAACAGCACAGGCTATCTCATCAGTTTTCGCTAAATCTTCCGGTTTCCCTGAAGCACAAACCCATCTGAAAGGTCCAAAACCAAAATCGAAACACATTGGCCCCATAATATCCTGAACGTATGACGGATATTTGAAATCGATCCCGTTTTCTGCCATTACATCTGCACCGGCACGCGAAGCTTCTAACAAGAATGCATTTCCATAATCGAAAAAGTAGGTTCCCTTTGCCGTGTGCGCATTAATCGCTTTGGCATGCCTCACAAGCGTCGATTGAACCTTCTGCTTAAATTCCTCCGGGTTTGATGCCATCAGTTCGTTAGCAGCCTCAAAATCGATATCAACAGGATAATATCCGCCCGCCCATGGGTTATGCAGTGAAGTTTGGTCAGAACCAAGATCAATATGTAAATTCTCCTGATCGAATTTCTCCCAAACGTCTACCACGTTTCCTAAATAGGCAATGGAAACAACTTCTTTATCTTCTTTAGCTTTTCGCACACGGGCAACCAGCTCATTCATATTTTCTATGACTTCATGGATCCAGCCTTGCTGGTGACGAATTCTGGTGATTTTAGGATTCACTTCTGCACATACGGTGATACATCCGGCAATAGTTCCTGCTTTTGGCTGAGCTCCGCTCATACCACCTAATCCGGAAGTAACAAAAAGATTTCCTTTCGGATCTTTCCCGATCTTCCTGAAACCGTTCAAAACCGTAATGGTTGTTCCGTGAACAATTCCTTGTGGCCCTATATACATATAAGAGCCCGCCGTCATTTGTCCATATTGAGTTACTCCAAGAGCATTGAATTTTTCCCAATCATCCGGTTTGGAATAGTTAGGTATCATCATTCCATTTGTAACAACAACCCGCGGAGCATCTTTATGAGAAGGGAATAATCCCATCGGGTGGCCAGAGTACATTACAAGTGTTTGTTCATCTGTCATTTCCGACAAATATTTCATACACAATCTGTACTGAGCCCAATTTTGGAAGACAGCGCCATTTCCACCATAAGTAATTAGTTCTTGTGGGTGCTGAGCGACAGCGATATCCAGGTTATTCTGAATCATCAGCATAATTGCCTTTGCCTGGAGACAGTTGCCCGGATAATCTTCTATCGGACGCGCGTACATGGTATGTTTCGGTTTTAAGCGATACATATAGATCCGGCCGTAAAGCTCCAGTTCAGCATGGAACTCTTTGATGAGCTCTTCATGTTGAGATGCCGGAAAATAGCGGAGTGCATTTTTCAGAGCAAGCTTTTTTTCTTCAACCGATAAGATTTGTTTTCTTTTCGGTGCGTGATTCAGGGTTTCATCAATCACCGCAGATTCTTTTGATGGAATTACTCCTGGTATTCCTTCACAAATCTCGTCTCTAAACTCTGCTAATGTCATCTTCAAAATTTTAACAAAAATAGCAGTTCTTAGCTTTCATGCTAGTTGGGTTCAAAAAAAAACGCCCGTCATCCGATAGTTATCGGGAGACGAGCGTTCATTCATTCTATTAGAGATTAATAGGTAATGTTAATTGCCCCATTAAATTCATATTTTTTATCTGTCAGCATATCTTTTGTTCGAATTGCCCAGATGTAAGTTCCCTGCGGAACAATCTGACCATGATAAGTTCCGTCCCAGGTACCATCCACGTCGTTTGACTCCCAAATAACTTCGCCCCAACGGTTTAAAATTATCAGATTGAAATCACTCGGATCAATTCCTTCGATGAAGATTCCCCAGGACTGGTTAAACTCATCGCCATCAGGTGTGAATGTATTCGGTGCGTACAACAACACTTCCGGATGAACAGTAATTGTTCTTGTGATAGTATCTGAACAACCTAGGTATGATGTTGAAATGAGAGTGACATCATAATTTCCGACTTCACCGTCAGGATAGAATGTATAGGTGTCTTCCTGGGTTGAATGCGACGGAAGCCCGCCAGGCATTGTCCAATCATAAGTATCTGCGCCAGTACTATAGTTAGATAACGTTACGTTGGTATTAAACATTGTTACCGGATCCGGTGACCATTTAAAGTCAGCAACCGGCTTAGGAAGCACGCTCAGGAATCCTACAAATGTATTTGAGTCAATACATCCGTTCGGAGAAACAACTATTAATTGAACGTCATAAGCACCTGCCATCAATGAATCTGAAATAATCAAATCCTGATCAATGTACTGCTGACCACTTGAAATATTCCATACCGTTGATGCTGTCATATTCGGATCTGTGGTATTTGATAAGGTAAACACTGCAGGTTCACATTTTACAGGTTCATCAACTGAGATCAATGGAACCGGAACCGCGTAAGTAACAATTTGAGTAGAAATCACAAGCGGAGTACTTTCACAACCATCGGTTACAGTAACAGTGTACATTGTAGTTGCTTGCGGAGATTCTGTTATAGAACTAGAAGTTCCCGAATTTGAATAACCGTTTGACCAGGTAAACCCGTAAGGAGCACCGATACCACCCATAATTCCGGTTGTACTGATAGTTCCCGGATAACCAGGACAAACATTCTGATCAAGTGGTGTTAAGTTTCCTGAAATAGGAGCACGCACAGTTACCAGGATTGAATCGGGCTGAGACAAACATCCTGATTCACTCTCTGCATAAACAGGGTAATAGCCAGTTGCAATCGGGCTTACATCCTGATTAGCCAATAAAGATGCTGTGTGATTCCAGTGGAATTGATATGTTGTGCCGCCTGTTGCAGATGCAACCATTGATGCCGTACCATTTTGACAAATAGTTGTGTCATTTGAAACAGAAACTACGATTGGTGTTGGATCAATCAATGTAGCTGTTATACACTTCTGACATCCCATTGCGTTTCTCGCGCAAACATTATATGGTCCCGCAGCAAATCCGCCCTGCGTATTTGAGGTTACCCATGTAGTACCATTGTCGAAACTGTATTCAGTAGCCCCAGGTGAGGTAATTGTAATTGTACCATCTGAGTAACCACCACAACTTGGACTCACTGTTGCGGCTGTTGCCGTTAAAGCAACAACATTCACAACCATTGTATCTCTTACAACTCCACAAAGTGCACTTGTATGTTTCCAAACGAACTTATATGTTCCTGGTTGGTTTACAGTTACTGTTGGCGTTGGGTTACTTGGATTCGGAGAATAAGTTGCAGTAGCAGGGGGTGTCATTCCGGACGGAACAATTGCCTGCCACGCTCCTGTTACAGGTGCAACTGCTGCATTTCCGTTTAATTGGAATACGGCATTAGTAGTCCCAAAACAAACGGTTTGATCTGGTCCGGCATTAGGTGTGAGTGTTGGAACAACCGTTATAGTAAACGTTGCAGTATCCTGCACCAATGGAACTGAACCTACATCAGTAACTACCACTTGATAAGTAGTTGTAACCGTTGGGTTAACAACAGTAGTACCTGCCGTAGTGTTAGCAACACCATTTGTCACAAGCCAGTTAAATGTTGGATTCGTATATCCAGGTGTAGCGATAGTTACATTTGTTGAATTTCCCTGACAGATTGTTTGATCTGCAGCAGAAACCCCACAAACGACTTGCGCTGTTCCAAAGAAATTCAGGTTCACATTCTGGTTTGTAAAACTATAATTCGACAAACAAAGAATATAAGTTTGACCGGCAAGAACATTCAAAGGCGGTTGGTAACTTGTATTCGATGCGTTCGGCGGATAATTTGCAGGAGTTGACATTCCTGTATTACCATTACATGAACCGTTCCAGTTACATGAAACAGGCGCCAGGGTATTTCCGTTAATTCCGGTACAACCATCTGTTGAACTGCTTGGACTATCTGCCCACATGATCCAATCGAAACATCCGGAATTTGAAGGTGTTCCATTCGCATTTAAACCGATCATTGACCATTCCAAAGTTCCATTAGAAACAATGTTTATGGTAACGAAAGTTGATACAGTTTCACCGGACAATAAACAGCCGCTGTTAACTCCCTGAGGATTAGACGAAGGATTTGAGATTGTTCCTGTTCCAAAATCCGGAGTGTTATAACCGGGTTGTTGACCAACAATAGGAAATTGAGGTGTTGAGCAGCCAGAAACCGCAAGGTTACAATTAACCGGTAACTGCTGTGACCATACATTTGCCACAAAAAACAGGATTGGTAATATCAATACTTTTTTCATAGCAAATTAGTTTGAACAGTTTGTAAATGGGTACTTCGCTATTTCGTCAACACCGAAAACACCCGTTTGAACACAGCTAACATTTACCGCGCTCTCACCAAACCAAGACAGAAAATCTTGTTCATTGAACTGAGTTAAATCTTTTGTGATTACGAATGCGCGTTTGGTAACCCAGTCTAGTCTAACGACTGATACATAGGGATTCTGACGAATACCCTCTTCCAATTCTCTGAAAGATGTTTCGTCTGTGATATTTACCATGCACTGAGCGAAAAATTTCGGTTCTGTACCTTCTTGGGCTAATCCTCTTCCAGCCAGGAAAAAGAAAAGCAAAATTAATGTTGTAGTTGCTTTCATAGTTGTTTATGAGTACCTCTTAGACGTATGCATTAAAGCAAGGTTGCCTGAAAGTAACCCAAAGTTAAAAAAACTTTAACTATATGTAAAACAAAAACTTACGTTAAAAAGAAGGTTGTTTTGTTTAAATTAACAATCTATTGTAGATATTTAAACATTTTACCCGGGTAGTGTGCAGAATCCCCTAATTCTTCTTCAATCCGAAGTAACTGGTTGTACTTAGACATCCGGTCAGAGCGTGAAGCAGAGCCTGTTTTAATCTGTCCGCAATTCAATGCTACCGCTAAATCAGCAATTGTATTGTCTTCTGTTTCACCACTTCTGTGTGACATAACGGAAGTATAACTGTTTCTTGTTGCCATTTGAACAGCTTCAATAGTTTCTGTTAAAGATCCGATCTGATTTACTTTCACTAAGATTGAATTCGCGATTCCTTTCTCAATTCCCTGAGCAAGTCTTTTTGTATTGGTAACAAATAAATCATCTCCAACTAACTGAACTTTCGATCCAAGTTTCTCAGTTGCCAGTTTCCATCCGTCCCAATCATCTTCTGCCAATCCATCTTCGATTGAAACAATCGGATATTTCTTACACCAGTCAACCCAAAAATCAACCATTTCAGCTGAAGAGCGTTTCTCACCAGTTGATTCAAACACGTACAAACCGCTTTCTGTCTTGTAAAACTCAGAGGAAGCAGCATCTAAAGCAATGTGCACTTCTTCTCCCGGTTTAAACCCGGCTTTTTCGATAGCCTGAAGTACAAATTGGATTGCTTCTTCATTTGATCCGAGATTCGGAGCAAATCCACCTTCATCACCAACATTGGTAGAAAGTCCTTTCGCTTGTAACACGGATTTCAGATTGTGGAAAATCTCTGTTCCCCAACGAAGTCCTTCGGAAAATGACGAAGCCCCGAACGGCATCACCATAAACTCCTGAATATCAATCAGATTATCAGCATGAGAACCACCATTCAGGATGTTCATCATAGGAACGGGCATTGTGTTTGCTCCAACTCCACCAACATATTTATATAAACTCATTCCCGCCTCCTGAGCAGCTGCTTTTGCCACAGCCAAAGAAGTTCCAAGAATTGCATTCGCTCCTAGTTTAGATTTGTTATCGGTTCCATCAAGAGCAATTAAAGCTGCATCGATGGCCTTTTGATCATAAACATCCATTCCAAGCAATTCTTCGGAAATAACCGTGTTTACATTCACAACAGCTTTCAAAACACCTTTACCCATGTAAACAGATTTGTCACCATCGCGTAACTCAACTGCTTCATGAATTCCTGTTGAAGCTCCGGATGGAACTGCTGCTCTTCCGAAAGCACCGTTAGTTGTAAAAACATCCACCTCTACAGTTGGATTTCCTCTGGAATCTAAAACTTGTCTTCCTACGATGCGAGCGATATAAGTCATATTTTTTGTTTTTTGGTGTTTGTGACTCCGTTATTTTTGTGTTCTGAAAATTCGAGTTCCGGAAATCCGGGTTATTACATTATTATTTTACAATGATCGGGCTGCGCTAACATTAACATCATTCGAATCCGCTGGAGCTGATCCCATACTGCTAATGAACTGATCAAACAAATAGCGTGAATCATGCGGACCTGCAGATGCTTCAGGATGA
>CAMLIF010000127.1 GCA_946479985.1 uncultured Flavobacteriales bacterium | reverse complement strand
CAGCCGCCACAATGATCAAACGCTGTAGTTGCCTGCTCTTTAGGGACGCGTTTAAAGGGAATTTCCAAACGATATTCTACGTAATTTCTTCCTTTCGACATACCTATTGTCTGCATTTTTATTTTAGAAAAATCGACCTTGGAATAGAGACCGGCCTGGTAAAGATCTTTGAGTTTTTGCCCTACGTAGGCACACATTTTATTGGAGTATTGATGCGCAACATCGGTTCCGTTCAACCCGAATTTTTCAATGAAATCAGGATGAATAAATTCAACTCCTTTGTAGGTTCCTATGCAGCCGGCATCAGTGCAAAGAGGCGTATCGATAATACAAACGAACGAAATAGAATCTCCGGTTAAACTGTCATTAAAGCTTGAACCACGTGATGAACGATTCGTTTCTTTTACAGGTGAAGAACATGCTAATTGTAAACCAACGGGCAACAACACAAAAACAAACCACCTATTTTTCCAATTCAATTTCATTCGGTTCGAAGTTAATTGTTTGGAAGCAAATATCTAAAGAAGCCGTGCAAATTTTCCTCCGCTCCAAAGTATTCTCATTGATCAGACAACCTTTCTGACCCGGAAGAAGTAATTGAGAAAAACAAAATCATGAAAAAAATAACACTAATCGCTGTTACAGCCGGATTAAGTATTCTGATGACAGCATGTAAAAAGGATAAAAATCCTGACCCGGCAACCGCCAATGCGAACGGAACTCAGCTAACTTCATTTTTCAATGAAAATGTTTCGAATAAAACCCAGCATTTTACCGTAAACGCAGGAACCGGAGGGTTTATACAGGGAGTTCACGGAACAACTGTTACAATTTACGGTGGAATGTTATTGAACTCAGCGAACAGCCCTGTTACAGGAAACGTTGATGTGGAATTGGTTGAAATTTACGATCGTGCAAGTATGGTTTTGCTGAATAAACCAACCATGGGAATTCTTGGAAACGGAGATAAAAGCGCACTTATTTCCAAAGGAGAATACTATTTGAAAATTTCTCAAAACGGAATTGCATTAAACGCTAATAATGCGGTGGTAGTTCATGTTCCGACCATGAATATTATAGGCCAAAATCTCGGGATGTCATTATTCGACGGAGTTTTTGACAACGGAAACCTGGCCTGGGAGCTTGTTGAGGATTCAGTAGATATTGTTCAGGATTCTGCACAGGGAGGAAGCAGTTATGTAATCCTTGAAAACCAATGGGGCTGGACTAATGTTGACCGTTTTTACTCCGATCCACGCCCGAAAACAGTTTTGAAAGCAAAATTACCGACAGGTTATGATAACACGAAT
This sequence comes from uncultured Flavobacteriales bacterium, assembly GCA_946479985.1. The sequence continues at coordinate 9,018 of CAMLIF010000127.1, read as the reverse complement.
TGCGAGGTTTATTTGGCATACGACGGTGAACCGGGAATATTGGCTTCTCTTGACACTTATACCACAGACGGTTTTTTCTCTGAACATTACGGCTTAATTCCCATCGGACTGGAAGTTCATTTTATTGCTGTAACGATGATAGATAATCAACTGCATTACGCCATTCAGTCCGCAACAATAACCGACGGGCATATCGAATATATCAACACCTTCACTCCTATTTCCCAATCAGATTTGGCAGCACTTATCAATGCATTGCCATAGTTAGGTTTCTATGATTTAGGTTTGGTTTAGTAGGAAACCCATCCTGACATTTCAAATTGATTGAAGTTTCGGGATGGGTTTGTTTTTTACATGTTTACAACGATTCAGTATAACTCTTAAAGCGATCCATAATCATTTGCCAGCCCTGCTGCTGCATCTCTACCGGATTTTGATTTTCCGGATCGAAGGTTTCGGTGACTTTTACCATATCGCCAACTTCCTGAAAATGAATAGAAACTTCTCTTCCGTCGGCCAGGGAATAAGCTATTTTCTCCTTGTCAATCACCTCATCATAAACTCCTTCAAAATCGAAGCCCATTGCTCCGTCTCTTGAAGCCATTGTGGAACTGAACTTCCCTCCTGTTCTCGGATCGTTTGTGGCTTTCGGGCAATGCCAGTCGTCGCCGGCAAAATTCCAGTTTACAATGTGTTCAGGGTTTGTCCAGCTATCCCAAACTTTTGCTAAATCGCCTTTAACGGCTGCTTCTACTGTGATTTTATTACTCATTATTCTGTTTTTTCGTGAGACCGATGGATTAAATATCGAAACTTTTTTATTTCAAAATTGCTTCTTTGCTGAATTTAATTTTGAGAACCAGAATAGTGATGACTCCACCTATCAAACCGATTAGCCCTCCGAGATAACTGAAATTATGCATGTAGCCAACGGCTATGAAACTTCTCTCGTCCAAAAGATTTTCCGGAAACCACCATTTTGGTTTATAGTCTGCACTATGCATTTTTCCGTATGCCAAACCAATAAGCCCGGTACAAAACGCAGTGGCAATTGTAACAAAGACAGCTCTTGTGATTGCACGCCGCATTTGTTTGTGGTTTTTATGCACCAAACCTACCAGAGCAAGAATTAAACAAATGGGCATTCCCATCCACCAGGTAGCGAGAAAACCCACCTTTGCAACCTGCATCCTTGGAAAAGGCAAAATCACGTTGGTGTCTTCAGTGAATATTCCAAACTGGTAGAACTTGAATTTGAAATAGTATTCAGGGGAAATTGTATAGGTCAGCTGATCGTGCAGGATTCCATAGAGTCCGCCAATGATTGGGCCAAGCGCGATAAACAGAAGCACGACCCTGTACTTTTTCATTCCTTCGCCGGTGGTTCGTCTTTCTATCATTTCAAATTTATTCAGCAGAAAATGAATTGCTTGTTTCCTGGTAATTTTTACCGGGAGAGGTCTTCAAATCTTCCACTGCTGCGCAAATTCCATTGGCAAAAAACAATCGGTTCTTATCCAATTTCGTAATGGTGTATGTTTCCTGGCAGTTTTCCAATTTCTGAATAGAAGCCAATTTCTTTGAAACCAGTAATCCGTTTTCCAGAAAGCTCAATTCCTGTCCCACTTTCAATTCAGCCGCTTTTATTCCATAAGTCGAATTGGGTTTAACGGCATAGAATTGTTCGGTTCTAAAGAACGGATGATCGTCGGTTACAGTGATTTTTGTTCCTGAGAAATCCAATTCGTACAAATTATGGTGTTTTTGTGAAGCCAGTTCAAGGATTACCGCTTTTTCTATTTCGCCTGTTTGTTCGTTCCAGCTTAGGACCTCATCTCCTACTTTCAGTTGCTCAATCATTGTATTTCCCGACGGCGTTAAAATCGGTGTTCCCTTTGCAAAACAATGCACGCCTGTTCCGTCGAATTCCAGATCCGAAATAGCAACATCTTCATATTTATCGCCTTTGTATACCTGGGTAATTTCAAAACGAAGCACCAAACTCGTATCAATTCCCTGTAAAGTATCTATGTGAAAGATTTGTTGAGATTTGACATCTTTCAGATTCAGGAGCGCGAAGGGTTTATTGTCGACATACAATTTCAGTTGTTTCACACGTCCATTGTCTTTCCAAATCTGGTCTGATTTCAGGTAACCGTTATAGAGCATAACTGTTGTTACAGGCGGTGATTTTTTCTCGAAAACAAACGAGAAACTTTCTCCTATTCCCAAACCGGGTTTTCCTTCTACCCAGGCAGTTCCCAGGTTTCCGTCGTGAATATTGGTTGCAACGTAATTATTCTTTTGGGTAGCCTGTAAATCTGAACTGGAATAAACATCGCTTGGTCCTCCACCACAATACCAGCTGCAGCCCCAAATACTTATATCGAGTATACTTTCCCGCGTATATGTTGCTTCATCTCGCCAGATTTCCATTTCACTTTTTGAAAGGTCTGCCTCAAAGGCTTCGTAACTTGAATAGTTGGTTGAACGCTCAGATAATTGGTTGTAGATTTCCTGGTTCTTTAAAAAAACTTGTTTTGCTTTCTCACTAATATCAGGTGTAGAACCTATTTTCGGTTCGATGATCCGAAGCGGATTCTCTTTCTGAGAAAAACTCCAGAAAGGCTGAATAAAACTGATCACGACTATCGACCACTGAAAGCATACATTTCTCATATTTAAAAGGATTCGGTTTTGATCTGGTTAAAAGTAGTTTTTTTGTGTTCAGGTCTCAATAAAGCAGGTGCATTTTCTCTTTATTTTTCCAACCGGCGTATTGTTCGCTGTCTACAAAGAATATTTTCAGATCTGCATATTGCGCACTTTCCAGGAAAAAGATTGTCTTTTGGGCATATTGACTGCTTTTCATAAAGAACCATTTCCCATTGTTATCACCGGCATATTGCTCACTCTCTAATTTATAAACCAATAAATCGGCGTATTGCGAACTGTTTACAACAAACACTTTAACATCTGCATATTGTTCGCTTCCTACCGTAAAAACTTTCTGAGCATTCGCCGAAACCCCGCATAAGAACAAAGTAAAAAGAAGTACTGTTTTTCTCATAATCGTAAATTTAAGTTTGGTCCGGGTTTTCAAAAACCAGTCCAAACTTTCGTTCGGTATTAACATCTTATAGTTTAGAAGCGAATTGCTCAATATAGAACTATTATTTAATCGATCTAACCTTGATCCAACCCTCATTTTCATGATACATCATACAAACAATGGTACTGTCTGCAGCCACACATTTCTCTGTTTTCTGAAACGAAACGGTTACTTTACTTCCATCCGAAAATGCAGCGGCTGTTTCTAAATTACATACGTGATAATCTTTTCCTCCGGCACGCAGGTAAGTTCCCGTACAGTCGCGCACAACCGTCATTTCCTCACTTTTAACTACTTTACACGCCGAAAGACTGAATAAAAACAATCCTACAATCACAATACTCCACACACTTTTCATCTTATTCATTTTTATAGAATAAAAGTAGTGAATCTTTAGTGTTACATTTGCAGAAATCCATCGGTCTTGAACAAAATTCTTTTGCTGTTTCTGGTTTTATTCATTTCTGTTTCCGTTTTTTCTCAAAAGAAAGAACTGAGAAAACGGGTCAACGAGCTGGAAACGTTTATGAATGCACATATTCCGTCAGGAGCATCAAATGTAGAAGGGTACAAACTGCGTGCAAACGGCTGCGATCTGGACAAAGAAACCTATATCAAAGGCGATCATCTGGAACACCATAAAGTATATGACCTGCGCGAAGCACTCATTACGATTCAGCATTTCGCAGTTGGAGACGCTTCCGATGAACCCAACATTGACCATTCGGAATATTGGGATGTTGATATTGATGATAAATGGATTTTGAGCGGATTTATAGAAATCACAGAAGCTCAGACTATGGTTCTTATGCTGATTGATATCCAGAAAGTTTGTGATTACAAGTGAGCATTGAAATACACATAGAGACATAGTAAAACACATAGGCACATAGAAAATCGCTGGCCGGAGTATTGATTGTATTACTTAGTTAAAAGAGAAACTGCGTAAATCATATACGGGTGGTGAACGTAAGGTGCGCGGAGAAATGGTTACGAAAATTATAAGTCAATCAAACTATGTAGCACTCATGTCAACTTCGATACACCTTTCTCGTTCCTCGAAAGCCACTCAGTCTGACATTCGTACTCAGTATAACTATGCTACTATCTGTTCCTAAAATGTGGTTTATTCTATTTTCTTTCCTCTTCTGACTATGCATCTCTACCAACAACTCTAGTCGAATTCTCTATGTGGCTATTGTGGTGAAATTTGAAACACATTGCATGTGCATATCTTATACAAGCTTGTACTTCAAAATACTATTCAACGAAGCCAAAATGGCTTCTTCCTGCGTAGCCAGCGGTTTCCAGTTTAATACGGTTCTGGCTTTCTCATTACTTACCCTGCGATTCACATTTAAGTACATAACGGCGCTTTTTGCCCGGTCATTAAATGGTGACGCCAGGTAAAGAATCCAATTCGGGATCTTTTTGGTAGAAACCTTTGCAGTAGCTTCGGGATGTTCTGCTTTGAGGAAGACTGCTATTTCATGCATTGAAATCTCCCCGTCTGCGCAGGCAATAAACCGTTCGCCATTCGCTTCGGGACTTTCCATTGCGCGGATATGTATGTCGGACACATCGCGTGCATCAACAATATTTAACGGAATAGCCGGAACTACTGTCATAGATCCATCCAATAAGCGTTTCAGAAAATCGAAACTGCGGGATGTATGAGTGCTTAACCCAGGTCCTAAAATGGACACCGGATTGATAACTGTAAACTCCAAGCTTCCTCCTTCCCGCTCAATAAACTCCCAGGCTGCCTGTTCAGCAAGGCATTTTGATTTTTCATAGACAGATAATCCTTTCAGGTCGGGATCGGTCCAGTCTTCTTCTGTGGTTTCTGTTTTTTTATCGGTATGACTAAAGCCCAGTGCTCCGAAACTGGAAGTCATCACTACTCGCTTTACACCGGCATCTCTCGCAAATTTCAGGATTCGCAGAATTCCTTCAACCGCAGGACGAATTGCTTCCTGTTCGTTTTCCTGGGTTTCAAAAAACACAGGAGAAGCAACGCTCAGGACATATTTGCAATCTTTCATTGCTTCGTCCCAATTGGTATCTTCTGTTAATTCGGTTTCTACAAATAAAATCTTATCCTCCGGAGACTCAATTCCATTCTCGCGAAGCATTTTAAGTACTTTCCCTTTTTTCTTTAATGACCGGAGCGTAGTTCTCACAGAATACCCTTTTTCCAATAATTGGAGTATAATATGCCCGCCCAGGAAACCTGATCCACCTGTCACCAAAACTACTTCTGAATTTTCCATTGCCTCAAATTTTATCCGGCATGATTGACATGAAAAAAGTTAGTGCTTTTTGTTGGGAAGCCCAAATTTATTTTGTCGGGGAAACTCTGATTCATTCACCCTGGTGATCATCATACTGATTATGCAGAGCCAGGATATATTTATCGATATACAGCTGCTTGTCTTTGGACTTGTATTGCTGAATGAAACGCGGATGCTCTAGAACGGTTAGTTTACGAAACAGGTTTGCTTCCTGGTTCAGTTTGTGGATAAATGTTGCGTTTTTCTTGCCAAGGACAAAAACTTCCGAAGTGTCTAACCCTAAACTAATGTGATTCTTCAGAGATTCAATCATAAATTCTTTCACAAAAGCGAAAAGCAGTGGATCATCGTAGTAGTTTGCGTTGATCCATTTGCCCTCTTTTGTTCTCCGTATAATTGCCAGGGGAAAAGGCGAATTGATATAAACATCGCGATAAAATGCAGCTGCACCACCATAAGCTTCAATCATGTCGTAAATGTAAACCGAAGAAATCTCATGCGTATATGCCGACTTCATTTGAATTCCGCAAACACTTTCCAAACGCTTGGTATCTGTAAACGGAACTCCGGTTACTCCTGCTCCATGCCTGCTCGGATTAATCCCGATCAAGAATTTCCTTGGGTTGGTATCGTGATAATACTGATGGTAAAACTGCTGCATTACCTCCAGGGTTTCAGGATTATCCAAATACGGGTTCATGACCATAAAGCCTTCCGGCAGTTTGCCTGAATAATGCAAATTCCTGTTGAATGCTATGACTTTATCAGCAAAGGTTTGTGACATGAAGGTTTGAATTTCCATTAAAATCACTCAAATTCCAGCTCAAAGTGCACGCCGGTTTCATTCTTGATCTGCCGGATCGAGCCATTGAGCTGTTCTGCAAAACCATCAATCAGGAAATGACCGAAATGATGTTCTTTGTCGTCTGCGTTTTGCTCATGAATTCCAATTCCATCATCTTTATAAGTCATGTGGTATTTCCCTTCTTCCAAACGAAGCGAAAGATAAATGGAACCATGGTTTCGTCCTTTGAAACCATGAAGAATAGAATTTGTAATTAATTCATTGATCAGTAATCCGAGCGGAATCATTTTATCTACCGGGAGCTCCAGGTAATCGAGGTCCAGATCAAGTTTGAAGTTTGCAGGTTCATTTACCAGGGAATTCAGACAGTCGTTGAAGAGTTTTTTCCAGTAATCGGCTACATTGATCAGCGCAAGATCTTTGTGTTTGTATAACGATTCATGAATGCTGGCTATGGTTTCAATGCGAGATTGTGTTTTATCGAGTACATCATTAAACGTTTCATCACCTTCCTCCATCTGCAAACGAATAAGGCTGGAGATAATCTGCAGATTGTTCTTTACCCGGTGATGCATTTCTTTCAGGATGACATCTTTCTCCTTATTCAGTTTTTCCAACTCGGCTGTGCGCACCTGCACTTTGCTTTCCAGGTGGTTTTTCAATTGCAGTAATTCTTCCTCGGCCTTTTTCCGGTTGGTTATGTTGGTAGACAAAACAAAGATTCCTTCCGGGATGGGCTCTATACGCAATTCGAACCAGTTATTCGATCCGTCGTTATAAATAAATTCATTTTCAAACTGAAGTGTAACACGTTCTTCCATGCATTTCTTCAATTGGCTGAACATAAAGGTATTTTCAATACCCGGATAACACTCCATCATGGTCTTACCTATCAAACTCTCAGCGGTACTTTGTCCCTGAATGGCAACAGTGGTATTTACATACAAATATTTCCAGTTGGGATCAATTACCTGAAAACCTTCAAGAAGGCTGTCGAGAATGCTGATGTTTAGAATAGATCGTTTCAATAGAATAGTGTTTTGTAGTGAATTCGAGTTTCTAATTTACTAAAAACGGTTGTAAATAAGATACATGAAGGGAAGATTATCGAAAATTTCAAACAGGACTGAATACTCCGGCTTTTCAATCGTTTGATCCGTAGAACCAGGTAATCAGTTACCTGTAATCATCATTGTTTTGGATACGCTGAAACCGAAACCGGAAATTTCGAGAATGTAGCTGCCTGAATCAAGATGACCAATTTCGAATTCCGGGATATTGGAACCGCTTTCAGTTTTTACTATACGACCAGAAGCATCACGAATGGTAATGTTAGTAACCGGATGATTTTCTTCTACCTGAATACTGATACTCTCGGAAGCAGGATTAGGCCACAGCGTTATGCTGATTGTTTGTTCTTTACTTACTGAGGCAAAAGGAACTAATTCATATTGATTGAAGAACCGCCAGATTTCGTTACAAGCATCGAAATCCATACAGGTATTACCGGAAGATCCGGAAACAGGCCAGCCGGGCCAGGTATGTCCACCACCGTTGATTTTGAACAATTCAACTGTATGACCATCATTTCCACCGGAATAAATATATCTCACAGCACTTGCATTGTCAGTTGTGTTCACATCAGGTACAGACACTGTAACCGGAATAGTACTGCAATTATTCTCATTGACCCAAAACAGGTTCACATCTTCAATTCCCTGCATGGTAGAAGTTCCTTCATAATCATTTACGCTGTCGTCAGTACCATGAATATGAAGCACCGGGATTGGATTTTCCGGGTCACATTCTTCATACATATCCACTGACATAGATCCGGTTACTGTTCCAATTGCAGCAAAACGGTTACTCTGACAAGCCAGGGCGTAGCACATAAAACTTCCGTTCGACATTCCCGTAGCATAAATCCGCAAGGGATTAATGGTATATTGAGCAGAAATGGTGTCAATCAATGCTTCTAAAAAACCGACATCGTCTACCGTAGATCCCAGCACATTGTCATAATTCCAGAAATGTACGCCAAACATCGTAGATCCGTCGGGATGCACAACAATAAAATTCGCGGTATCGGCTATTGGTCTGAAATCGCGGTTTTGGGCAAATTCTTCGCCGTCAGAACTCAATCCGTGCAACCCGATAACCATGGGCACGGCAATTCCCGGAACGTATGATGCCGGAACGTAAAATGAATAAGTGCGTGTGATTCCACCGTGTTCAAAAGACCCGGAAACGGTTGTTTGCGCGTAAACCAATTCAGCCGCCGCAATCAGGATTATGGAAAGCAAATACTTCATCATAAACGAAATTTATTGAATTTTTTTTGAATTTCGCATTAACCGGTATCTATGGATAGTCAGGCACCGGAATATCCTATATTTTGCTGATTGATTTGATTTTCATCTGTGATTCAAAGATTGTACTTTGAAAGCGGGTTTATATCTCCCCCTCCGAAGTGGAGTCCATGATGCTCATTCAAAAGAATATAGTTATGATCTGAATAAATCAGAAATGCGGGCACCAATTAACCCGCATTTCTTATACCTAATTGTGAATAGTGATCGGTGGTCGTGTTGCCGTTTAGGTAATTTTCATTTTTTAATAATCCGGAAAAAGGGAACCGGCCTAAACCCATTCCCTTCTCCTGTTATCCGTTACCGGATAACGAGCAAGCATTGTTCTGTGGTGCTCAAACAGCTTTAGTTCTTCACTAAGCGGGTTGTTGCAACCGACTTTTCTCCCTGGATGGAAAGGAAATAAATTCCCGAAGCGTAGGAAGAAATATCGAGTTT
>CAMLIF010000126.1 GCA_946479985.1 uncultured Flavobacteriales bacterium | reverse complement strand
CAAGTGCGGAAGCAGCGAGTGCAAAGATTGGAAAACAACAGGGTGAAAGGATTGCAACTAACAGCATCCCAATAACTCCCCATTTACTTATGTTTTTAACTCCATTATTCATTATTGTAAAATTACAACTAAAGCGTTTATATTTGTTCAGTGAAATCTTTAGCATTGTTATTGGCTTTTTTTACGCTTTTTTCAACGGCAATTCCTTGTTGTGCATTTGATAATTGCAAGGACGAACCGCAATCGGAAAATTCTACAAACGATGAAGAAGGTTCATGTTCACCATTTTTCGTTTGTTCTTCTTGTGCTGGATTTGTAACACTTGAATCTCATTCATTGATTGCAATTGAAAATGTTTCGGTAAATGATGAATCAAGAACCAATTATCCCGACTATTCACAGTCCTTTTATTCTCAAATTTGTTTGGGTATTTGGCAACCGCCAAAGGTTGGATAATAAACATACTCTACGGAGTATTTTTTCTAGTTTATTATTCAAATTACTCATATTATGCGTTTAATCATTTTACTGCTTTTTGCAGTCCTTGGGTGCGCACCCTTATTTGCGCAAAACACATTTAAAGCAATCATTAAAGATGCTGAATCGAAAGAAACACTTCCTAGCGTTGTTATATTCATTAAGCAACTTAATATTTCGGGAAGTACCGACGAGAATGGAGGAATCGAATTAAATGGTATTCCGAATGGTTCATATATTTTGGTATTTAGGTTCATGGAATACCAAGAGCGTTCAGACACATTCAATTTTCCCATTCAAGAAAACCTGCCAATCGAAATTCTCCTACAATCCGAGGAATCCGAAGATTTAGATGAAGTGGTTATTTCGACAACAAGAAGTTCCCGAACAATTGACGACATACCAACTCGTTTAGAAGTTATTTCGGCAGAAGAACTTGACGAAAAAAATAACATGAAGCCTGGCGATGTTCGGATGCTGTTGAGTGAAAGTACTGGAATTCAAACACAACAAACATCAGCCACCAGCGCAAATGCGACTATTCGAATACAAGGTTTGGACGGACGTTATACCCAATTGCTAAAAGATGGCTTCCCCCTTTATTCCGGATTTTCTGGAGGTCTTGGAATTATGCAAATTCCACCTTTGGATTTGAAGCAAGTGGAGGTAATCAAAGGGAGTTCATCAACCCTTTATGGAGGTGGTGCAATTGCTGGATTAATCAATTTCATTTCGAAAACACCAACTGAAAAGAGAGAAATCAGTTTTCTTGTAAATGGTACGTCTGCACTTGGATTGGATGTTAGCGGATTTTACAGTCAGAAATTCAAGCGGATTGGTTTGACTGTTTTTGCTTCCCGAAATTCCAATCAAGCCTATGATCCTGCAAAAAATGGATTTTCAGCAATTCCAGAGTTTCAGCGTTACACCTTCAATCCTCGGTTGTTCTTCTATCTGAATGAAAAAACAACGCTCAATATTGGGTTCAACACTTCATTTGAAAATCGTCTTGGTGGTGATATGAAATACATCAAGGGAGAACAGGATTCTTTGCATACTTACTTTGAGAAAAACGAAACTCAACGCTATGCGACTCAATTGCAATTTGAACGAAAATTAAATGAACAATCCAAATTGGTCTTTAAGAACAGTGTTAGTTTTTTTGATAGAAAAATCACTATTCCATCTTATCAATTCGGGGGAAAACAGGTTTCATCGTTTAGTGAATTTACCTATTCATCTAATAAAGAAAAAGTAGACTGGGTAACAGGGTTGAATTTGTGGACGGATGACTTTAAAGAACCCAAGCCCGATAGCATTGGAAGCAGAGCTTATCAACTCACCACCATTGGGGCTTTTGCCCAAAACACCTATACACCTGTTGAGTGGTTCACACTTGAAACGGGGTTACGAGTAGATTATATTTCTCCTGCAACAAACGATAAATTGAAAGGAATGTTCGTTTTGCCTAAAGCATCACTACTTTTCAAAATCAATCGACATTTGACCTCTCGATTAGGTGGCGGTTTGGGTTACAAAACGCCTACCATGTTTACCGAGCAAGCGGAAAACATTACCTTTCGAAACATTGTCCCGCTAAACATTTCACAGTCAAAAGCCGAACAATCGTTTGGTGGGAATTTTGATGTAAACTACCGCACCCGAATTGGGGAAAAGGTTTCATTCAGCATTAACCAGTTGTTTTTCTACACAGGATTAGAAAACCCGCTTGTTCTGACCCTTCGAGCAGATAATTTATACGAGTTCAGCAATGCCAATGGTTACATTGATTCAAAGGGAACTGAAACCAACATGAAAATTGGTTATGGAATAGCAAAATTATTTGTTGGCTACACCTACACAGATACTAAACGCCAGTATAATAATCTGTCCTCTGCAATGCCTTTGACTGCTAAACATAGATTGAACCTCATTTTAATGATTGAAAAGGAAGACAACTTCCGTATAGGTCTTGAAGGTTACTATTTCAGTCCTCAACCGCTTTCGGATGGGACTTTTGGTCGTAATTACTGGGTTTGTGGTTTGATGGCTGAAAAAAAATGGGAACACTTTTCGATTTATGTAAATTTCGAGAACTTCCTAGACGTTCGGCAAACCCGTTTTGGAAGTATTTACAGTGGTAGTATTAGTAATCCAACGTTTAAAGAAATTTATGCGCCGATTGACGGAAGGGTTATCAATGCAGGAATCAAAATAAAGCTTTGAGCATGAAAAAATCGACATTCACCATTACTCAAATGGATTGCTCCAGTGAAGAGCAAATGATAAAAATGAAGTTGGGAGATTTTCAAAACATCATCAAACTTGAATTTGATTTGCCAGCAAGAAAACTGATTGTTTTTCATTCAGATGAAATCACTATGATTCATAAGGCAATCGACGAACTGAATTTGAATGCTTCGTTAATCAGTTCGGAAGATTCCGAAGAATTGGTTAATCTGTCTAAAGATCATGGTAAGGAAAGAACGCTTTTGTGGCTTGTTCTAGTCGTGAACTTTGCAATGTTCATTTTGGAAATCATTATGGGGTTTATTGCAAATTCCATGGGTCTTATCGCTGACAGTTTAGATATGCTTGCAGATGCCTTTGTTTACGCTTTGAGCCTCTATGCAGTTGGGCGTTTAGGTTCTACCAAAAAGCAAATTGCAAAGATTAGCGGTTATCTGCAATTGCTCTTAGCTGGATTTGGGATTTTAGAAACTATCCGAAGATTTGTAGAAGTTGAAGAAGTACCAGGATTTCAATCTATGATAGTGATTTCTTTCATTGCCTTACTTGGCAATGCCATTTCGCTTTATGTGTTACAAAAATCAAAAAGCAAGGAAGCTCACATGCAGGCTAGTATCATCTTTACCAATAACGATGTGCTTGTGAATGTCGGAGTAATAATAGCAGGTGTTTTTGTCTATTTTACAAACACGAAATTGCCAGACCTTATAGTTGGAGGAATTGTTTTTGTATTCGTAGCAAGAGGTGCATTTAGGATATTGAAATTAGCTCGATAAAAAAAACTTAACTGCCCCACTTACGGGGGGGCAAATAACTTTTTTTGTAGTTAAACGAATTCTTGTCACAAAAAAACTCGCTATAATTCAATGGATATTTCGGTTTTAATAAAAAGACAGATGCCCCACCAATGGTGGGGCATCTGTCTTTTTTTGTATTCGTGACCTCAAGCGGGGAAACGTCAAACTTTTTAATCGAAGATTTGGAGCGTATATTGCAACTGGAAACTTTGGAAAACAATATTCTTTAACAACAGCTTTCACCCTTTTGAATTGGTGGACATTTCACAGTTCCATAACTACAATAAACACAACAATCACCCTTTAATGGTTTGAGTACAGTTTTGCAATTTTCACATTCATAGAAGTAAGAACAAGCATCGGTTGGCATGATTTCATCTTTCTTGTGTCCGCAATTTGGACAGGTGATTGTTGAATGCAATTCTACTTCTTCTTCCGTTTCACAGCATCGACCATGTAATCTGTGGCGGTAATAATCTACAACAGTAGCAATCAAAAGTCCCAACATTCCTGCATAGAGAAAATAAACCCAATATTTACTATCGTTGAAATGGTATCCGTAAAAGATTAAAAGAGCACTCGGCATAGCGATCAGCAATGGATACATACACCTGTGTTTCCTGTATGAGATAAAGAATCCCACCAATGAAACCACAACCATTATTTGAAAAAGCCACATTGTCCAACCTCCAAAGACCTCGAAACTACCCAAACCAAGTGCGGAAGCAGCGAGTGCAAAGATTGGAAAACAACAGGGTGAAAGGATTGCTACCAATAACATTCCCAGCACACCCCATTTACTTAGATTTTTTGCTTTACTCATTACAGCAAATATAGGTAAGATTAGCCATATGTCTTTTCAAAAACCCAGTAAGTAACCTCTTGCTTCACTGAAGATTTAAACGAATTCTGAATCAATTCTTAACTAACTGAATAGTTTGAGAAGTTCCTTCGAATTTCATTTCAAGAAAATAGACTCCTTTGCTTAAAAGTGAATTATCAATTTCAACCAAATTATCAGTACGTTTAAAAACATTCGTATGTTCAATTCCAGGCCCATCAAATAAGTGTAATTCGATTTCTTCATTGATAGAGGAAATAGTCCATACTGTATTGGATGGATTGGGGTAGACAACTGGAAGGGAGGAGCCTGTTACATCTAATCCCGCTACTTGTTCAACCATTCCGGAGAAATACTTCACATCATTATCATCACTGTAAACAACATGAAATTTACCGTTTGAATATTCAAGATCAGGACGCGTTTGACTTCCGCTAAATGTTGCAGTCAGTGTGTCGATGACAACTCCTAAACCGCTTGCACCGGAAACAGAGCTTGTGAAAAACACTCTCGGAGTTCCTGCATCAGATCCTTGCCAAACCACCCCTAAAGTATCACCGCTCCCCGCAATAATCGGATAGTTTTGAGTTCCCATTCCCATAGGGAACAACTGGAATTGCATTCCATTCTGTTGAGTTGTAAGATTTGTTGTCCCAACATAGACTTTACCATCACTCATCCAAGTTGAAATAAGAGAATCTCCACTGATTATATTTGATGGTCCGCTGGAAGGACAAGACATAATCATCCAATCTGTTTCGTCGATCTCTGATGAAACGGGATAACTTGCGCTGCCATCTGTGGAATAAGAAGCCCACATATTGCGAATATTGTTGTCATTGTTCCTGTAAGTCACCACATGCTGATTTCCATTTGCAATGATTGTTGCAGGACAGCAATCACAAACAGTTCCAACCGCCCCAAGCGATGGGGTTATTGATGGCATGTAACTGCTTCCCCCATTCATAGACCTGGCAACTGCATATTCCGCGTTACCAAAACCCGAGTCAAGGCGCATAAATGCAACGACCGGATTTCCACCATTTCCTACTGCAATTGTTGGAAAACGTGGCGTATCAGATCCAATTTGATCCACTCGAACGGTGTCTTGAAATGTTACTCCACCATCAATAGACCTAACAGTATAAACTTTACTCGTTTGACTGAAATCTGTGCTAAACGTAACAAAAACCGTATCTCCTGAAGATGCTATTTCTGACCCTGCCCAATTAGCTATAAAGGGCATTACACCAGTAGGACTTATTGTCAATGGAATATTGAAAGATGCTCCATTCCATCGAGCGGTATAAATCTTATTGTTGTTGTCATTCATCCACGAAACAACCGGAACATCATTATCGGTTAAAGTGAGCCTTGGATAAATGTTATTGTACATACTTCCCATCGCAACAGTAGAGGGAGAATCCCAAGTGACTGTTTGGGCAGAAGCTTGAATTGAAAAAGCCGACAAAGCCAGCACTCAGTAATAGTTTTTCATGGTAGTAATTTTTACTAAGGTAAATGAATTGTTTGTTATTTAATCTGGTTCTATTTATCCAGTTCTTTTAATTTTCTCTTCATGAAGGCAATTTCTTTTTCCTGGGCTTCAATAATTTCTCTTGCCAGTTCCCGTATTTCCGGATCACTCAGGTCTGTCTGTTTAACCATCAATACTGCGGCTGCGTGATGTGGAATCATCGACTTTAGAAATTGTCTATCAGAAACAGCTGTTTGCTTTCGAATCCCGAACCAAAATGATACCAACGCAACGAATCCAATAACCACAATTGTTGTATTGACCTTTCGATTGCGGTACATTTTTCCCATAAGAAGCATTTCAATAACAACCATTGCAGCCGTCATGAGACCTGCCATATAAAACTGGTTAATATTGGGAATGGCATTTTCAAAGCGATCCACCATGGCGTACATAAGTACATACATCGCAAAGAAAGACAGGATAATCATCAGGACGAACTTTTTATATGACATCTGATGATTCTGGTGTTTGGCGTGTTGACCTTGTTGTTCGTGCATGTGCTCTTTCATAATCGTATATTTTATTTGTTAATACGTAAGTGTAAAACCTCCGCCAAAGCCCATATCGCTGTCATAATGGGCAGATAGAGAAAAAGACTTGTTCAAGACATACTTTAAACCAGCCATATATTCGAAATCCGAGTTATACATCAATCCTAAACGCAAGCGCTTCGTCAACGGAATGTCTTCCCGCATAAGTTGAATGCGTAATTTGCCGTCGGTATCAAACCGCGCATCTGCTATGATTAGCATCGGCAAAGTGTATTGCAGACCGAAGCATATAACACCACGTTGGTCTTTGGTGTTCACTTGTCCGAACATGTTACGCTCTGTTTCGCCCATTTCCATTTTACGGTAACGCCAATCAAACCCAACATATGGGAATAACCATTGCATTTTACCAATATATCGACCAAAATGCGCCTCTGTTTCATAACCCATCATATTATTATAACCCAATCTCCACTCTGCTTGAAGATTCCAACGAGTATTTTGTAACATCATTTCACCGTCATTTCCGTTGGTCGCGAAATCGTTTTGAAACATGAAGTGAAATTCACGGTCGTCGGCATATAATTTTCTCAGTGCCTTTTTCGGATCGGGCAATTGTGGATTAGGAGGTGAATTCTCATAAGAAAATATTCGACCCATTCCGCTCATCATGTGGTACAGAATATGGCAGTGAAAGAACCAGTCCCCACTTTCTGTTGCTGCAAATTCAATAGTATCAGTCTCCATGGGCATAATGTCCAATACATTCTTCAATGGAGAATATTCACCATTACCGTTGACGATGCGAAAGAAATGTCCATGCAAGTGCATCGGGTGGCGCATCATCGAATTATTGTAGAGGATCATCCGTACGTTCTCACCTTTCTTAATGAGTATTTTATCCGTTTCGGAAACCGTTTTGTTGTTAATACTCCAAACATAGCGGTTCATATTTCCTGTGAGTTCAAAGTTGTATGTGGTTGTCGGTACATCAGGCAAGGTGGTTTTTACCGGCGATCGAAGCATGTTATAATTCAGCGTAACAATATCTGAAAGTTCATTGCTATTGTACTGGTCGCCATTGGTCATGTCCATGTGCTTATGACCTTGTTTTTTTTCCTTTAGCGGACCTGTAATTTCAGGATACATCACCACATTCATATCCATCTGCTGAAGGCTCATATTCATTCCCATGTCGTCAAGATTCCCGTCCATTTTAATCATGTCGTTCATCATCTGCATACCTTCGAAGTATTTTAAAGGCTGCAATGGAGAAACCAATTGTTTGATTCCGTCACCTAACCAAAGGGATGTGCTTCTGATTCGATCTTCTGAAGTTGCCTGTAACTCGAAGGCTGTTTTCTCCGAAGGGATTGTTACAATGACATCATAAGTTTCAGCAACGGCAATAATAAATCGGTCAACTGGAACCGGAACAACGTCCATTCCATCGCTTGCAACTACATCCATTTTTCCACCCGACCAGCGCATCCAAAAATAGGTAGACGAGCTTCCGTTAATGATGCGAATTCGAACCTTATCTCCTGCCTTGAATTGTGGAACAGTGATCTCAGGCTTCCCGTTTGTAAGGAATTTGTCATAATACACATCACTTACATCCATGGCAAGCATACGCTTCCATTCATTACCAACTTTTGTTTTGAAACTTCTATTCACTATGGCATCGCCATAACTCTGTACAGCACCTTTTTGAACAGTTGCTTTCTTAATAGCAGACCAATCATTCGCCATGTGTAACCTGCGATGCACTTCGAATGGTTTCATGTCGGTCCAGTCGCTTAGAACAATGGTATATTCAGGCATCGGTTTTTCATTCCGCTTGTGAATAATAAACGCTCCGTACATACCACCTTGTTCTTGCAAGCCCGTATGTGAGTGATACCAATATGTACCGTTTTGAATGATCGGAAATTTGTACAAATGGGTTGTTCCTGCCTTGATTGGTGCAGTTGTCAAATAGGGTACTCCATCTTGTTCATTTGGTAAGATGATTCCATGCCAGTGAATGGAAGTTTCTGTTTTTAACTCATTATGTACCCAGATTTCAGCAGTGTCTCCTTCCGTAAATTGCAATTCAGGCATTGGAATACTTCCGTTAACGGAGTAAGCATGTCGCTCTTTCCCCGTGAAATTAACAGTGGTATCCCTGACGTATAGATCGTATCGCACCGTTTTTTGGGCAAAAGTTGCCAAGTGCATCAATACCGCCACTATCATTAACATTCGTTTTTTCATCACATACAATTTACGTCATTTAACCCTTTATTCCTTTATGAAAGGAGACTTTTAAGCCTATTTATCGTTGATTCGTTCGATCTGGAAGCCTGCTTGTTTTACTTTTTCTTCCACTTCTTCTGCCGTCAACTTATGTGAATTCACAGTAAGGATTTTAGCAGGAGTTAGGATGTCTACGTTCCATTCTTCCGGTGTAAGTTGGTCGTTCAGAAACGGTGTCACTTTTACGAGACATCCCGCACATTTGATTGTTGTTTTAAATTGAAGTGTTTCCATGATATTTTATATTGTTTAATGATTACTAAGGCAAAGTTTGTCCTTTTAATGCGCTTTGTCTTTATAGTATTTACTAAACGATTTATGATTTTTACGACTTGTTTAACTTTCTGAATTTCAATAACAAACTATTGCTAACTACACTCAACGAACTCAACGTCATAGCTGCACCAGCAATCATTGGGTTGAGTAAAAAGCCGTTAACTGGATATAGAACTCCAGCAGCAATTGGAATGCCGATTACATTATAGATAAATGCCCAAAAAAGGTTCTGTTTGATTGCCGAAACTGTTTGTTTTGACAGTTGGAATGCGATTGGAATTTTTGTCAAATCGGAAGAAATAATGACCATCCTAGCAACGTCCATAGCAATATCACTTCCTTTCCCCATTGCGATACTAACGTCTGCCTGAGTGAGTGCATTGCTATCGTTGATTCCGTCTCCGACCATTGCGACCACTTTGCCCTGAGCTTGTAATTGTTTCACGAATGCAGATTTATCCGCAGGAAGAACCTCTGCTTTGTAATTGTCGATTCCCGTTTTCTCCGCAATGGCTTTGGCAGTTTGAGCGTTATCGCCTGTAAGCATATAGACTTCAATTCCTGACTTCTTCAATTGTCGGATAGCCTCTACCGAAGTCTCCTTGATTTCATCGGAAATAGCTATAACTGCATGTCCTTGTTGGTTATCAGCAAAGAAAATAACTGTCTTCGCTTCACTAAGCCAAACATTAGCTGTTACCAACAATTCTTTGGCTATAGTAATGTTGTTTTGATCCAGTAGCGCCTTGTTACCCACGAAGTAGGTTTTTCCATTTACTTCTGCTTTTGCACCGAATCCAGTAATACTTTCAAATTGATTAACGGGAAGCGTTTCATTTTCATGGAGGTGTTTTACCACTGATTCAGCCAAGGGATGTTCAGATTGTTTTTCGATATTGTATAGTACAGACTTTAAAGAATCATCATTGTTCAACCATTGAATACCCGTCACTTTTGGTTTACCCTCTGTAATTGTTCCCGTTTTATCGAGTACTACCGCATTCACTTTGCGTCCAAGTTCAAGACTTTCAGCATCTTTAATCAGGATTCCGTTTTCAGCTCCTTTACCAACACCGACCATTATCGCAGTAGGTGTTGCCAGACCGAGCGCACAAGGACAAGCGATTACGAGCACGGTTACAAGGGATAGAACACCTTGTGTCCATCCGTTTTCTCCTCCCAGTGTAACCCAAAGAATCAGTGTCAGGATTGAAATACCAAGAACCACAGGCACAAAAATTCCTGCAATTTTATCGACAAGTTTCTGGACAGGCGCTTTACTTCCTTGTGCATCCTGAACCATTTTAATGATCTGACCAAGCATGGTTGCATCACCGACTTTCTCTGTTTTGAACTTAAAACTTCCTTTCTGATTGATCGTTCCGGCAAAAACTTCGGAACCTTCGGTTTTTTCAACCGCTAGTGGCTCACCACTTAACATACTCTCATCGACAAACGACTTTCCGGAAATTACCTTACCGTCCACAGCAATTTTTTCTCCTGGTTTTACAATAATAGTGTCGCCGATATTAACCTTTACGATTGGAATTTCTTCCGATTCGCCATTTGCATTCAGAATTGTTACGTTTTTTGGTTGTAACCCAATCAGTTTTTTCAATGCAGAAGAGGTATTTCCTTTTGC
>CAMLIF010000125.1 GCA_946479985.1 uncultured Flavobacteriales bacterium | reverse complement strand
CGGACAAACAAACCCGTGTGGAAGAGAGACAAACCCGTGTGGAAAACAAAAAAACTCGTGTAGCGGAGAGACAAACCCGGTTAGAAAACAAAAAAACTCGTGTGGTGGAGAGACAAACCCGGTTGGAAAACAAAAAAACTCGTGTGGCGGAGAGACAAACCCGTGTGGAAAACAAAAAAACACCCGTGGAGGGGGATTATCTACAAAACCCACCCAATAATCTAAAGCAGCAAAACACATTAGAACCAATAGGATAAAATAATTGCCACGAATACACGAATTCGTGGCCACTAGTGGCCCATTCCGATGTGTATCATAATAATTTTAATTCGTGCATTCGTGGCAATAGAGAGTTTGGGTGTTTAATATACATAAGTTCCCTTTGGAGGGGATTATGTACAAAACACATTAGAACTAGTAGGATGGCAATATATATTTTTAATTGGAGGCTTCGGTGTTTAAAATAATAACTCCCCCGTGGCGGGGAGAAAAGTTAGCTGAAGCGCTGCAAAATTTACCGTACACTTTCCAAATTCGACAGATTACTCAAAGAACCATCCTTCCTTAACAGATTTTAAGTTAAAACGCTCATAATGAGCAATACATGGCACAATTTCGGCGTTATATCACTCAAGTTTAACCCGTTGACCACAGGCGGAAGAAAGAAAGAAAAACGAAAGTCGTAGCTTGTCTGTCGTGATCTTTAGACAGGCAGGTTCACCACAAACGCAGCAGTCAACACAACACCAGTTATCATGAACAAGCATGTAAACGCAAAATTGGAAATGTACCAACGGGTATTGGGAATACTCGATCAGTACGAATCAACCTGGGACAGTATGCCGGCTTATGCCAGCGCAAAGTCTGCACTCAACGAAACCGTAACCGGTCTCCTGGCACACATTCCGGAAATGTACAAACCCATTACCGGGTATGCAGAACAAAAGCGTCGTCTGCGCGCAGAGCTGATTACTTTAGTACGCGATGCCTCCACCCTCCTTACGGCTTATGCCCGGATCACAAACGATGCGCATTTGCAAATCCGGAATGAAGCAGGTAAAACTGCCCTGATGCAGCTAAGCGAAGCCGATTTCAAACTGCACGTAAGTTTGGTTTTGGAAGACATTGATCAGAACCTGGCAGTACTTTCCGATTACGGAATCACACAAGCCCAAAGAGATGAGCTCTCGGCAAAATTCAATGAATGGCTCAACGTAATGAAAGCCCCAAGAAAGGCAATCAACGACCGCAAGATCGAGCGTTTCACCATTGAAGAATTGGTAAAATCAGGAGACACCTTGCTGCACAACATTTTGGATAAGTTAATGCTCCCCTTCCAAACCACGCAGCCCGCATTTTACTTCCAGTACCGTTCTGCACGCAAGATCCTCGAAACCCGAGGCCGCAATGATGATATCGGACAAAGTGATGGCGCTGTCGCTTAAGAGTTAACATTGAATCCCTTTCTCCGCCGCGGCAGGAAGGGATTTTTGTTAAAATCAGGGATTAATATGAAACGCAAAGAAAGAAGAACGCAGAGATTTAGCTATCTCTGACAGGAACTAATGGATGATGTCTGTGTAGTTAACCAAATTGTTAGCACCGTTAACAATTACCTCGGGAGTGTTCTCTTTCCCTTTGCGGTTATTTCCTTTCGCGCACCATTTAGCTTCACACTGTGAACCATAAAGCTTGCATGAAACAATGGTTAACACTCCTAACAATTACCTCTTCGCGTTCTCTTTCTCTTTGCGGTTTATTTCCTTTTCGCATACCATTTTAAACTCATTAGGGAAAATTGATTAGTTTTGCCCCGTGAATTTCATTTCTACATATCGAAATTGTACACGCCAGGTCATTTGGCGCATGCGGTTTATGCCCATTAATAGCAGGGCCTAATTTCCGTTTGAGGTTGTTGATCCTCTGAAAACCCATCAACGAACAATCAATTTTTTCAATTTTATTTTTACACAATGAACACGCTCCTTTTGGAAGAGCAAGTTCCGCTTTCAGAACCCAGTTTGGTTTCGGAAGAACTTGCCAGTCGAATTGCTTATTTGGAACAACAGACCGAAACATTGCATCAAAGCATGCGCTATGCGGGAAGTTTACAACGCAGTATTTTGCCCAATGAGCGCATTTTCCAAAATATTTTTGACGATGCTTTTGTCATTTTCCAGCCAAAAGACATTGTAAGCGGAGATTTCTACTGGATCTTTCAGCATCACGACGATGTGTATTTTGCCGTTGGAGATTGTACCGGACACGGTGTTCCCGGAGCAATGGTAAATATTGCCGGAAACGCATTGCTGCGACAAATTATCCGTCTCGAAGGCTTATCCGATCCTGCAAAAATTGTAGAATTACTGGATCTTGAACTGACCAGCTTGTTTAACGAGCACTTGACCGAAGGAACCACCCGTGACGGAATGGACCTGGTCTTTTGCAAGTTCAACCTATCACAAATGAAAGGCTCTTTTTGCGGTGCAGGACGACCAATGATTTTAGTGCGAGACGGGCAATTGGTTGAGTTTAAAAAAGGCCCCGACTCCATTGGCCACGCTTCAAAGGAATATAAGGAATTCGAAACCATTCATTTTCAGCTGGAGAAAGGCGATCAGTTTTACCTCTTCTCCGACGGATACACTGATCAGTTTGGCGGCGAGAACATCAAGAAATTCAACCGCCAGCGATTCCGGAACCTGCTTACTTCCATTGCGGGTTTTGAATTAAAAAAACAAAAGTCCGAACTGCACTTCCACTACAACAACTGGAAAGGAAAACAAGAACAAATAGATGATGTATGTGTAGTCGGGATTAAGATTTAGTCCCGGCTGCCAGGTAGCTCACCAAATTGTTAGCACCGCTGACAATTGCCTCTTCGTATAACTTTTAGGTTCACACAGTGAACCATAAAGTTCTGAATGAAACCCCGGAATCAAATTTGAACCGCAGAGAAAGAAGAGCGCAAAGATTTAACTATCTCTGGAAAGGAAAACAGGAACAAATAGACAATATATGAAGTTGGGATTAAGATTTAGTCCCGGCTGCCAGGTAGCTCACCAAATTGTTAGCACCGCTGACAATTACCTCTTCGCGTTCTCGTTCTCTTTGCGGTTTATTTCCTTTAGCGCACCATTTAGGTTCACACAGTGAACCATAAAGCTCTGCATGAAACCCCGGAATCAAATTTGAAACGCAGAGAAAGAAGAGCGCAAAGATTTAACTATCTCTGAAAAGGAAAACAGGAACAAATAGACAATATATGAAGTTGGGATTAAGATTTAGTCCCGGCTGCCAGGTAGCTCACCAAATTGTTAGCACCGCTGACAATTACCTCTTCGCGTTCTCGTTCTCTTTGCGGTTTATTTCGTTTATCGCATACCATTTTAAGCTCATGAGGGAACGATAAAACTCTGCATGAAATCCACAGCATCAATATGAAACGCAAAGCTTACGCTGAAGCTACAGCGAAGGCGCAAAGAAAGAAGAGCGCAAAGATTTGTCCATCATAGATGGACTCACTAGCAAATTAGATTATACGAGCTGGTACAGCTATCTCCCTTTCCACTCCACCTGCACAAAAAGCATCGAAGCGAAAAGCGCCAGCACATAAAACGGGTAAAGCAGCTCGAAAAGCAGCAAGCCTACAATTTCAGTCGCAGTCCAGCGCTGAATATTTAAATGGAGAAGCGTGAAGTCTAAAGCTGTTTTGGTTACAAAAATCGTTAGGGTAAACCATTCTGAACCTGAAAACCAGGTAACGATCAGCAGAAACAGATAAACCAAATGCAGCAGAACCGCCCAAACGCCCAATCCGCTGTTCAGGTTGTCGTTTACGTTTCCGGTTTTGCTCATCCAGCGCACACGCTGGTTCATCACCTCCGAAAGCCGTTCAGGAGTTTTTGTTGATACAGTCAGCTCTTTGCTTTCCACCACTTCAACCCGTTTTCCGGCTTCCCGGAACGCGCGTAAGGTATACATATCATCGCCGCTCAAAACATGATCGTGATCTTCAATATCATCTACAGCATCAAAAGAAGCAACGTGAATCAGAAGATTTGCCCCGCTGCACGAAACCGGTCGAAGCCAGCCCGTAATTCCTTTATTTATTAAAGTTGTAAAACTGTATTCCAGAGTAAAAAAGCCGTGCCACCATTTGATAGCAGTCATTTCCACGGGAAGAATGACCAAATCTGCTTCGGGCAAAACCATCAGCGATTTAATGTACTCGCTCCCGAAAACCACATCTGCATCCATGGTCAAACAATAATCAGTAGTTGCGTGGTCCATCCCAAAACGTACTGCCCGTTTTTTTCCTCTCTGGTCATCGGGCAGCGACATGACCCGAATTGGAAATTCTTTGTATTCCAGGAATACCGAACGATAATCGTCGGTTGAGTGGTCATTTACAAAGATCCATTGAACAGGCTGGTATTTTTGAGCATAAATGGAATCGAGGAAATGTTTCAGGTTTTCACTTTCATTTCGAAACGGCACTACAACCGTAATTTGATCGATATGCTGGTTGACTTTCGTTGGAACCGATAAGCGCAAACGCTGAACACCAAAAACCAAAAATAAAATAGAGAGTGCGTAGGCAATGAACCAAACAAGTAGTACGATCATTTCAGTTTTTGTTTTAACGGAATCCGGACAAAACTACCAAACAAAGCCGGTATGGCAATGTTGAAGATCCAAATTAAAAGACAGACAACAATCGTAATTGATGGTGCAATTCCGGAACCTGTGAGCACAAACAATGCAGCCGTTTCGCGGATCAGTATTTTCCCCGACCATAGCGATGGAACAAAAGACGTAAAAGCATAGATCAGCCACACATACAGCGTGAGCTCAATGATATTCCCGCAGCCAAAAGCCATGAAAAGCAGCACGAATTGAGCTGAAAAAACGAGAAAACGCAGCGTACTTAAAGCCAGTAATTCAAAACGCAAATAGCCAAATCGCTTCAGCATTAATAAAAGGTGCCGAATCCATTTTACCCGCCACTTACGGTTTTTAAGCAGCCGGTCGGCGAAAAAATAAAGCAAAAACAATCCGGCAAAGAGCGCCCACGACAGAATGGTGAAACTTACATGGAATTTGCCGCTGATACTAAAAGCAATTGCTCCGAAAAAAACGGTTGGAAGCAGCTGACTCAAATTTCCCAATGCGGTTGAAAGAATAATCAGCATTCGGTCCCGTTTCCGGAAATAAATCATTCTTCCGAACACATTTCCCCACCCGTTCGGTGAGAGAAAACCGGACGTTAAACCGGCAAGAAAAGCCTTTCGGACCAAAGAACGGTCCTGCACCAAATGATTCGTGAATTTCTTCCATTTCACATATTCAAACCACTGATTAACGGGAATAAGAATAAAGGAAAGAATCAGGAACCACCAGTTCGAAACAGTGATTTTGGCAAACTGGTTCCATCTAAAACTCTGCAGCTGGAAATAAAGTACTGTCAGCACAATCGCAAGAAGCAACAACTGAAGTGTTATCTTCAGAATTCGACCTTTTTTCGTAGCTTTAGACTCCTCTTTCATTTGAATGCTCGAAGATAAAATAATTCTGGGTATAGACCCCGGAACAACGGTACTTGGTTACGGATTAATTCACGTTAAAGGCAAGAATATTTCGTTGCTTAATTTCGGTATTATCCAATTAAATAAACTGGATAATCAACCGGATAAACTGAAGCGTATTTTTGATCGCATTGACGGTCTGATCCAGGAATACAAACCCGACGAAATGGCTATTGAAGCACCTTTCTTCGGAAAGAACGTGCAATCTATGCTGAAACTCGGAAGAGCACAGGGAGTTGCCATTGCTGCAGCCCTGAGAATGAATATTCCTTACGAAGAATACACTCCGAAACGAATTAAACAATCGATTACCGGAAGCGGAAACGCCTCAAAGGAACAAGTAGCTGCAATGCTTCAAACTCTGTTGAAATTTGAGGAAATGCCAAAATACCTGGATGCAACCGATGGATTGGCAGCTGCCGTTTGCCATCACTTCTCCAAAGGAATAGGCGAAAACAATAAATCAACGAAAAAGGGTTGGGCTGCGTTCATATCAGCAAACCCGGAAAGAAAAGTCAGATGAAAAAACATTTAATACTCGCATTATTTTCTACAATCATTCTCTCCAACGCCAAAGCACAGGAATATTACGGCTGGATGGATGGAATTTGTGAGTATGCGGGATACATACGTACGGATTTGACAAACCAGCAGGAACTGGATGCTATTTACGGTACGCTTTGGTACGCAAACACACTGAGCAGACCGGTTCTCAGAAACAAAGAACGTGATTCGGCATTTATCCGAATGGACCTGGTGAGAACGGAATGTACTAACTATAAGAAGGAACTCATGGATGCTGATTATCCGGCAAAACCAGTATGGGATTCATTACGAAAAGTGAGAATGGCCGAACTCAACCGGGAATGTGCATTGAAAGAGCTTGCGTATTTCGCAATCAAGAATCCCGACACCTTATTATCCGATAAAGAAAGCCCGAAAGCAGCCAGAAAATGGGCGAAAGTAATTGCCGGGTCCGACAAGAAAATTCTTTCCCGTTATGAATCGTGGCTGGGAAAAGCAGAATTTGCTGTGCTAAGAACCAAAGGCTGGACCGATAAACAAATTGTGGAACAAGCCAAAATAGATTTCCTTCAGTTTGAATGGTGGAACAGCGAACTGGAAACTATTGATGCGATTACTAACTTCACTATAGTTAAGCAAGAGTT
Source organism: uncultured Flavobacteriales bacterium (assembly GCA_946479985.1). The sequence goes on along the minus strand of CAMLIF010000125.1, from coordinate 4,055 downwards.
TGAAAAGCTTTTTACTAAGATTACGGTAACTTGTGATTAGAAAACTGAAAGTGATTTTGCTTTGAATCTTTCGGATTGTTCTTCGGAGGAGAATTAGGGTTTCCCCCTTTGGAGGGGGATTAAGGGGGAGGGCCCTTTTGTTCTGATAAACTATATACCACATGCTGCAATTGAGTAATTACAATATCCATATTATTCAAAACTTCTCCTTCTGAGAAACGCACGATTGTGAATCCTAAACCTTCCAGTCTTTTTTGACGATAAGCGTCATAATCAGGTTTATGAAAGTGTGAGTTGCCATCTATTTCAATAATGAGATTTAGTTCCTGACAACAGAAATCAACAATGAATCTATCAATAGGGCGTTGTCGTTTAAAACCAAACCCAAGTTGTTTTCTTGATAGAATTGCCTTCCAAAGATATTTCTCTGCTCTTGAAACGGTCTCCTTTCTTAACTCATTAGCGTAATGAGTTAAATCTTTGTTGTAGAAGTCATGTGAAAATGTGGTCATAGATGAATATAAGAAAAATCTCGCGTTGTTCAAAAGCAACTCGGAATTTTTACCCTCCCCCTTAGTCCCCCTCCAAAGGGGGAAGCTGAAAAGTCATCCTACTTTAATGATTTTTCTCTGCGGTAAATTAATTCGTCTTATTCACCTCAACGGTAATAGAATCCATTGCTTTGGTGTAGATTTCCTGGAATTGCTCCGGTCTGGTTACGTAGTAATCGTAAGAACTTTCATAACGCTTCGGTGAAATGTGCTTCGATTTCAAATACGCATTCCCGGATCTCTCCATTGTTTTGTAATAACGATTGACATTTTGATAACGGGTTCGTATACCGGCTTCAAGAATCACCATATCATGAATAAGCATGGTCATAGTATCGGCTCCAATCAAATCATCAGGCGGATCAGGCAATTTGATCTTTGAACTGCACGAATGAAGCACAAATACGGAAGTCAATATTGCCAGCGCTCTGATCATCGGTTGAATGCTAAACGCTCACCGTTCTTAATTCGAATATCAGAACCATGCGCGTACACTTTTTGTCCGTTTACGAAAGTTGCTTCAATTCTGTTCTTAAAGATCGTACCTTCAAACGGCGACCATTGACATTTGTAGCGAAGACTTTCTTTGGTAACAGCAGTTGTTTGATTCGGATTTACCAAAACAAGATCTGCCTTATAACCTTCACGAATGAATCCACGATCTTTAATTTCGAAACAAATAGCCACAGCATGAGCCATTTTCTCTACTAGTTTGGTTCGGGTAATCAAACCATTCGCTGAAGCATCCAGCATAGCCAGAAGAGCGTGCTGAACAAGCGGCCCTCCGGAAGGAGCATTCAAATAAGATTGTTGTTTTTCTTCAATAGTGTGCGGAGCATGATCGGTTGCAATGACATCTATTCGGTCTGAATTGATCGCTTCCCAGATCTTTGTTCTGTCGGCAGCAGTTTTAACCGCCGGGTTCCATTTTATGAAATTGCCTTTCGCAGTGTAATCTTCATCTGAAAACCACAAATGATGTACACAAGCTTCGGCAGTAATTCGTTTTTTCTCCAACGGAATACTATTGTCGAACAAAGCCGTTTCTTTTCCGGTTGAGATATGTAAAATGTGCAGACGTGTATTGTGTTTTTTTGCCAGTTCAACAGCCATAGACGAAGACAGATAACAAGCTTCCTCACTTCGAATAAGCGGATGAGCTTCTATTGGAATCTGGTCGCCGTACTTTTCTTTGTAAATCGCCAGGTTTCGTTGAATGGTTGCTTCATCTTCACAATGCGTTGCAATGAGCATAGGAACATTCGAAAACAAATTATTCAGGGTAGTTTCACTATCCACCAGCATATTTCCGGTTGAAGAACCCATGAAAATTTTTACTCCGCAAACATTCTTCGGATCTGTTTTCAGAACCTCTTCCAGGTTATCGTTCGATGCTCCCATGAAAAACGAATAGTTCGCATAAGAGTTCGAAGCCGCAATAGCGTATTTATCGGCCAGTAATTCCTGGGTCAATGTATTTGGAACCGTGTTTGGCATTTCCATAAAGGAAGTAATTCCACCCGCAATGGCAGCAAACGACTCAGAAGCAATATCGGCTTTATGGGTAAGTCCCGGTTCTCTGAAATGCACCTGGTCATCAATGCATCCCGGAATCAAAAGCATTCCTTCGGCATTTATTTCGGTATAATCACCTGTTAACGAAATCGAATCGGAAATTTGTGCTATCAAATCATCTTCAATCAATAAATCGGAAACAAATTCTTTCCCTTCGTTTATGATTGTTGCCTGTTTAATTAGAATACGTGCCATTATACTTTCAAGTTTCTCATTTTCCAAACTCCGAAAAGCGCTTCTTTAAAGATACTTCCCGACATTTTAGATTCACCGAATAATCTGTCTGTAAAGGTAATTGGTACTTCAGTTACTTTAAAACCTTTTTTCTTGGCGGCATATTTCATTTCGATCTGAAAAGCGTAACCGGTAAACTGGATGTTATCCAATTTCATAGATTCCAGTACTTTTCGGGAATAACACATGAATCCGGCAGTGGTATCTGAAATTCCGATAAACAAGATCATTCGAACGTATACCGAAGCAAAATACGACATTAAGATTCTTCCCAACGGCCAGTTCTTCACTTTTCCGCCTTTGGTGTAACGCGAACCGATACTTACATCGGCTCCTTTCGAAACGCAGGCATCTAAAAGTCTTGGCAGATCGTCCGGATTGTGAGAAAAATCGCAATCCATTTCAAAGATATAGTCAAAGTCTTTTTTCAATGCCCAGTGAAATCCATGGATATAAGCCGTTCCCAGCCCCAGTTTCCCTGTTCGTTCTTCCAGGAAAATGCGCTCGGGGAAACGTTCCATTTCTTTACGAATTAAATCAGCTGTCCCGTCGGGAGACGAATCATCCACGAACAAAACCGAGAAATAATCAGGAAGGTTCATTACCGCCTCGATCATTTTAACAACATTCTCGCTTTCGTTGTATGTGGGTATGATTACTACACTGTTCATTCAGTTTACCAATTGGACTGCTAAAATAGCTATTTCTCCAGTTTCATAGCTGAAAGTTCGATGATTTGCACAGTTTTCCGGTTAAATTCACAGACTTTACATTTAAACTGATCTTTCTATTGATTAAATCTTGTCCTGATTCAGAACGGGATTCGCTAATTTTAAGGCATGAGAATCTTCGGAGTACTTATTTGTTTCTTTTTTATCGTCAAAATCACCTCGGCGCAAAACGCCATGAACATGACTTTATTAGACCAATGGTCGCAGGATTCTCTCCTTACAAACTCTTCCCTTGTACGCTATTCAGATTGTTACGGGTTCACATGGGAAAATGAAGAATACGCCGTTGCAGGATCAACAGAAGGAACACACATCTTTCAGATCTCGGCAGAAAACAAGTTTGTTCCCAAAGGATTTGTGAAAGGCCGCACCGCAAACGCCAGTGTAAGTCACAGAGATTACGCAACATATCAGCATTATCTTTATGCCGTAAGCGACGAAGGAACCAGCAATCTTCAGATCATCGATTTTCAATATTTACCAGATTCCATTCACCTGGTCAAAACCGACAGTGTTCTCTTTGGCCGCGTACACAACATTTTCATAGACACTCTTCAGCAAAAGTTCTACTCACTGATTCACCGGTCAACTACAAATACGCAGACTATTCAGTCGCCAATGAAGATTTTCTCGCTGGCAGATCCGCTGAATTTAACTGAGCTATGGTCTGGCCCGAATGATGTAAACGAGGTTCATGATGCATACATTCGGAATGGATTGGCTTTTTTAAACTGCGGTTACGACGAGGAATGCAGGACGATCGTGGTCTACCAGTTGGATCCGGAAAACGCAGAGGGTTTTCTGTCTTTCCAGAAAGCGGATGAAAACATTCTTTTGTTCCTCGGCAATGATCGTGAACTTTTGGTGGGGAACGAAAACTTCAGCTACACGCCGACAAAGATCGCGGTGGGCAGAGAACCTGTTCCGGATTGGCAACGGCGAGCGAGCGGATTGAAGAGATGGT
>CAMLIF010000124.1 GCA_946479985.1 uncultured Flavobacteriales bacterium | reverse complement strand
ATTGCGATAGACTGATCTTCGAATCCGCCAATAAAAATGGGTAAACGGCGTTTCCCTCCATCTTCCGAAAGAACCAAAGCGTAAGCCCCGCTTTGCGTTTGGCTGTACGATAATCCTACTATTTCTAATTTAATCTTATCCATTTAGTCAGATAACAATCATTTAGTCAAATAAATAGGGAAGTAATTGACTTACTTCCCTACTATGATATTTGGTAAAAATAACCAAAAGCAATCAAATTAATTTTGTCCTGCGCGGAATTTATTCACAGCGGCAGTCAATTTTGGTAACACTTCAAAAACATCACCCACTACACCGTAGTCAGCAGCCTTGAAGAATGGTGCCTCAGAATCTGTGTTAATAACCACAATTACTTTAGATCCGTTTACACCTGCCAGGTGCTGGATTGCTCCTGAAATTCCGGCAGCAATGTATAAATTCGGACGAATAGCAACTCCCGTTTGTCCAACGTGTTCGTGGTGAGGTCTCCAGCCAATATCTGCAACCGGACGTGAACAGGCTGTAGCTGCTCCCAAAGCTTTCGCCAAGTCTTCAACCATTCCCCAGTTTTCAGGGCCTTTCAATCCTCTTCCTGCTGAAACAACTATTTCTGCTTCCGGCAATGGAATCTCGCCTTCCGGTTTTTTCGTGCTGATTACTTTAATTGCTGCAGCACCAACTGCACCGTCAAATGCTTCAACTGCACAATCGCTTCCTGTTTTTTCAGGTTGGATTGAGTTTGGCAATAACGAGATGATTTTTTTTGCTGAGTTAACTGCTACATGTCCGTATCCTTTTCCTGAGAAAACGTTTACTTTCACTTGTCCGTTTGAATCAGGGATGGCAATAGCACCCGAAATCAAACCTGCTTTCATACGAACAGATAAACGTGGCGCAACTGCTTTCCCGATTAAATCGTGTGAGAAAATTACCATTTCTGCACCTGTGGTTTCAGCTGCTTTGGCAATTAAACGTGTAATTTGCTGTGGATCGTCTTCAGAAACGTTTCTGTCGACCAATACTTTTTGTGCTCCGTAAGAACCTAAGCCTGCCAAATCGGCATCACTTGCTTTTCCTGTTGCAACAACTGTAATACTTCCACCAATTTTAGAAGCGTAAGTAACAGCCTCCATTGCGCTTTTTGAAACTTGCTGCGCAGCGTGTATATATACTAAGATATTCATGTCTCTAAAATTTGGAATTAAATAACTTTCGCTTCATTGTGTAACAAAGCAACTAATTCATCCATGTTGTTCGGATCAATCAACTTCACTGCAGATTTAGCTGCCGGTAAAGAGTATTCTTTGTATGTAGTTAATTCTTCAATAGCCGCTGCAGGAACAACCGTTAACGGTTTAGTACGCGCTGCCATAATTCCGCGCATGTTCGGAATACGCTGCTCCGCCATTCCTTTAGCACAGGAAACTACCAAAGGCAATTGTGCTTCAACAACCTGAACTCCTCCAACGATCTCGCGCTCCAAAGTAGCTGTTGTTCCGTTGATATCTAATTTCTCAGCCAGTGAAACGAAAGGAAGATCTAATGCTTCTGCAATCATTCCGGCAACTTGTGAACCGTTGTAGTTGATTGTTTCCTTACCAGTTAAAATCAAATCGAAATTATGTGCTTTCGCGTATTCGGCAATTTGCATTGCTGTGAAATAAGCATCTTTCGGATCTGCATCAATACGTACAGCATCGTCAGCTCCAATTGCCAAAGCTTTACGGATAACAGCATCGTCTGCAGCTGCCCCAACGGTAATAATTGTAAGGTTTCCACCTAAAGTTTCTTTCAATTCCAAACCGCGAACAAGTGCATACCACTCATCGTACGGGTTGACAATGTATTGTACGCCATTTTCGTCAAATTGCGTGTTGTTATTAGTAAACGCAATTTTTGAGGTTGTGTCGGGCGATTTACTAATACATACAAGAATTTTCATATTGTATAAATTATATTGTTTAACTGCAAGTAAATCAATTGTTTACCTGTGAATAATAGGATGTTTGTTTTCGATTAACTATAAAAACGGAAACAAATGTAATTAAAACAGAGGAAAGCGAAAGGATGGGAAGCGGAAAGATTCAAACGAACGGAATTAAGTAATGGGTTAAAGGCCAAAAAGAAATTGGTAATGGCGACATTATATAATTGTCAGGAGAAACATTTTTCTTATAATTCAATCATTTATAAGCAAGACTCTGTCGAATTCTTTCCTCTTTTCCGCTTTCCTCTTTTATTCTTTCCATTGATTTATTACTTTTGGCATCCGGCTTACAGATGCCGATCATATTACAATTCTACAAAAAATGAAAGTAGTTCAATTTAGAGAAGCGCTTCGTGAAGCAATGTCAGAGGAAATGCGCCGTGATGAAGGTGTGTTTTTAATGGGTGAAGAAGTTGCGGAATACAATGGTGCATACAAGGTTTCGCAAGGAATGTTGGATGAGTTCGGTTCTAAAAGAGTAATCGATACACCCATTGCAGAATTAGGTTTTGCAGGTATTGCGGTTGGAGCTTCCATGAACGGTTTACGTCCGATTGTAGAATTCATGACGTGGAACTTTGCTATTTTGGCGGCTGATCAAATTATTAACTCGGCTGCAAAAATGCTGCAGATGTCGGGTGGACAATATGGTTGTCCGATCGTTTTCCGTGGTGGAAATGGTACTGCAGGACAATTGGCGGCAACGCACTCGCAAAGTTTCGAAGCATTTTATTCGCATGTTCCGGGATTGAAAGTTATTACGCCGTCTAATCCGTATGATGCGAAGGGTTTGCTGAAAGCTGCCATTCGTGATAATGATCCGGTTGTTTTCTTAGAATCTGAGAAAATGTACGGCGACAAAGGTGAAATTCCTGAAGGAGAATACATTATTCCAATTGGAGTTGCTGATATAAAACGCAAAGGAACAGATGTTACTGTTGTTTCGTTTGGTAAAATTATCAAAGTAGCATACGAAGCTGCTGAAATTTTAGCGAAAGAAGGAATTTCTCTTGAAGTTATTGACCTGAGAACTATCCGTCCAATCGATTACGCATGTATCGTAGATTCGGTTAAGAAAACAAATCGATGTGTTGTTTTAGAGGAATCTTGGCCTTTGGCTTCTATCTCTTCGGAAATTGCTTACCACTTGCAGCGTTATGCTTTCGATTATTTGGATGCTCCGGTTCAGCGTGTAACGCAAACAGATACACCATTCGCATTCTCGCCTACATTAATTGAAGCTGCATTGCCAAATGTAGATCGTTTGATCAAAGCAGTGAAAGCAACTTTATACAGAAATTAAGAAGCTACATTAAATAATAAGAGGCCGCTTGAGATAGTTCAAGCGGCTTTTTTGTTGCTCGAACGAGCCTGAGCCTCGCACGAGCAACATAGAACGAGTAAGAGCCTCGCGCCAACGTTATGGAAATAATACGTTTCTAGTTTAATAATTATGATGAAAAAAATACTTTTATTTAGTTTCCTGCTTGTTCTGCAGAAAACAGTTGCTTGTTCTTGTTTAACTCAACCCCGCTTAACCAAAGAATCGGCAGAGAAACTAGAAGGGGCTTATTATGGAAAGATCATTTCTATTCAGGATGATTCTACTCATTTCAAAACATATAAACTGCTTGTGTTTGAAACGTTTCGGGGTGAAGTCAAAGACACGCTGACCTTTGACGGTGCTTCTGATGCAGGAATGTGTGGCTTTCAAACTGAGGTTGGAGCTGAGTGGCTGATTACTTTTGACAGTAAGGAAGAGCATCTTTATCTTTCTATTTGTTCAAGGGCTTATGATTTTTCTGACCTGACAGATCGCAGGAAACTTTATCGATTCAAGTATAGACATGGTGAAAACAGGTATGCTAGAAAGGAGTTTCACCGGGCACAGCATGATCTTCGGGTTTTGAGAAAATTGGAGTAAGTTTCATTCTTTCGTTAACTTACCTGGGTAAATTAAGGATAAGTGTACTATTATCCCGGAAGTTGGATTTTCAAATTATTGAAGGGTAATTTACTTCGTCATAATAAAAATATGTTTCACGTTCTTATTCGAAGTTTCACGTACATCAATGACAAACTTATCAGTGCTTTTGATCAAAGGAAGAAGCTTTTGAAAACCATAATTCCGCGGATCGAAATCGGCTTTCTTTTTCAGGATGAAATTTCCTAATTCTCCCAAAAATGTCCATCCGCTTTCGTCTGCTAAATCGGCAACGCTATTGGTAAGCAATTGAATCAACTGGTTGTCGACTTTACTGATCGTTTCTTTCTTCGGTTTCGCTTTTATAGATTTGTTTTGCGTTTCCGGTACAGATGCTTTCAAAATCTCGATATAAACAAACTTGTCGCAGGCAGTAATAAAAGGCTGCGGGGTCTTTTTTTCGCCAATTCCAATAACTTTCTTTCCGGCTTCGCGCAGGCGGGTTGCCAGACGTGTAAAATCGCTGTCAGATGAAACAATGCAAAAACCATCTACTTTGTCTGAATATAAAATGTCCATGGCATCAATGATCAATGCGCTGTCGCTGGAATTCTTTCCGCTGGTATAACTATACTGCTGAATGGGAGTAATAGCGTTTTCGAGAAGTACGCTTTTCCAACCGGAAACCGTTGGTTTTGTCCAGTCGGCATAAATACGTTTGATGGTTGGTGTTCCGTCTTTGGAAATTTCTTCCAGCATTTCTTTGGTAGAAGAGTAGGGAACATTATCTGCATCAATCAGAACGGCGAGTCGTAAGTCTTTCATTCTTTAAAAGTAGTGAAAAAGGATAGATTTTGGTTACCCGGGTATCTGGTGGATAAGCTTGCACTTATCCCCGGAAAGTGTGTTCCCGAAAAAAACAATGAAAAAAGAGCCGAAGCCCCTTTCTCACATGGAATTTATAATTTACTGCACAATAGACTCAACATGCAGTCCGTCCAGTTTCAGCACTCCGTAAACCTTAGCGTTTTTTCCCAGGCTAACCAATTTTCCCTGATCGTTTCTGATCTTAACATCTTTGTTGCTCCAGCCTTCCGTCAATTCTTCAATTTGTCCGGGACCGGAACCTGTTACAACTTTCAGGTTGTATGTTTTTCCTGCTTTATCGGTGATATCAACAGTTGTTTCATCATCAATTAATACATACATGGGAACGCTCAGTTTTCCTTCAATCTGGTAGCCTTTGTCGAATGCCTTATTGTCCGATTTATGCTTTTCTTCCAGTTTCGGGAATTTCAATGTCTCATAATCAAGAGCTACATCCTCCACTTTGTCTATTTGCGTAACTTCCAAATAACCTGTTGTTCCGAGTGTGTAAAAATATCCGGTCAGTTTTACGCGTTCATTTGCCAAAACTTTTTTGCCCTGGTTGTCAATGATCAAAACATCTTTGCTCGAATATTCCTTAGGAAGTTGCCGCATTTCATTTTTACCGTTTCCAATTGGCATGGTGGTGTAGTAATCCTGCCCGCTTTTTTGATTCCGTCTTCCATAAAAACTAACCGTTTGACCTTTTTCGCTAAAGCTGGAAATGACAGAAAGCTGCACGTAGCCTTCAACTTCTACCAATCTTTTCTCGCTGTCTTTCTTTTCGAGGCCTTCTTCGAAAGTCATTTTTATTGCTTTCTCATCTTTCTTTTCTTCTGGCATCTCGCTAGAAAACAGATTGTTTTTTGTTTCGTTGGTTGATCCGCCACAAGCGGCAAGAAGCCCTCCTGAAAGGACAAGTAAGTAGATTCTGTTCATTTTCAAGTATTAAGTAGGTTCTAAATATAATTGAAAATCTTGTTCGCGGCTTATTCGTCTGAAATGTAAATCCTGCAACTTTTTCCAAATATGGTATAACGCTAAAAATGAAGTGTCTGAGCAAATTTGTACAGAAAGATAAATGTATGCCTGAAGGTCCGTCTATTGTAATATTGAAGGAAGAAGCCTCGAAGTTTTCGGGACGAAAGGTCATTGCAGTTGATGGAAACAGCAAAATCGATCTGCAGCGCCTATTGAATGAAAAAGTATATGCCTTAAAAAGCTGGGGTAAACATTTTCTTATTTGTTTCAACGGTTTTACGCTCAAAATTCATTTTTTGATGTTTGGAAGTTACAGGATCGACGAACCAAAACCCGAAACATCACCTAGGCTGTCACTCAAATTCGACAATGGCGAACTGATCTTCTATTCGTGCTCGGTTAAATTCCTGGAAGGAGATGTAGATTCATATTACGATTGGAGCGAAGATGTAATGAACGATGCCTGGGATTCTGAAAAGGCAAAAGCGAAACTAAAAGAACGACCCAAGCTGTTGGTTTGCGATGCGCTTTTGGAACAGGATATTTTTTCTGGGGTAGGGAATATCATTAAAAACGAAGTTCTGTACCGGATCAAAGTTCATCCGGAATCGCTGGTTGGGAAATTACCGGAAGAAAAGCTGAACAAAATGATCGAAGAGGCGCGGATCTACAGCTTTCAATTCCTGGAATGGAAAAAGCAATTCGAGTTGAAGAAACACTGGCTGGCTCACACAAAGAACTGGTGTTTACGATGCAATCTTCCAATTGTGAAGAAATATACCGGCGTTAAGAATCGCAGAAGTTTTAGCTGTGCGAATTGCCAGGTGTTATATGTCTAATTCGTTGAAGCTTTCAATACTCTTTTTGCCTGAACCAAATGCCGCTCATTGTGGTAAATCACAAACCGGAAAGTATCGCCTAATTTCAGCTTGATCAATTTAGAAATAGTTATGCCGCATTTGATCTTTCCCAGGTTTTTATTCCGTGCGATTTTCAGTAAACGGAGCATTTCTTCCTGCTGCAGAATGAATTCTTCCAGAACCTTTTTGTCGAGCGAACTATTGATTGGGTTCATGTTGCTGAACGTTTTCATGGGCTTCATTTTCTTAGAAGGAAGCATGCTGTTTGCGAAATAATTACCCAAAAAACCGCTTTTGAAGATGCTTTCATCGGGTTTATGGTTCTCGATCATGCGCTTGTTAATCTCTTTCAAATAAAAGCGGCCATACAAGTTCAGATGCTGAAAACATTCCAATGCACTCCAGGTGTCGGGTGCTGTTCGGTAGTTCAGTTGATTCTCTGTTAATGCCAGAATTTTTTGGCATTCAGTCAAAATGTAGTTCGTTTTTTCTTCCAGTTCGGAAATCAATACAGTGCTTGCTATTTTCATAACCTTTATTTTTTGACAAAGGTCAGAAGACTTTAAAGCATAAATATTGATTCAAATCAAGACTTTTTCAATCGTGACAAAGTTTCGGGTGTCATGCGGAGATAGTTGGCAATATGCCTGTTCGGGATTTCCTGGAACAATTGCGGACTGCGTTTCATTACACGTTCAAATCGTTCTCTGGGCGATGAGGTGAGCAGATCTTTTTCGCGTTCAATTTGCTGAATCACCAGGTCTTCCATAATTCCGATCCACAAGCGCAAATGGTTTTCATCCTGTTGAATAAATCGCATAAACCCGGCTTTCGGAATCACGTAAACAGTAGATTTCTTAATTGCCTGAATCACAAATTCAGAAGGTTTCTCCGTTAGAAAAGAATCCAGTGAAACCAAAATGTTGTTTTTATACCCGAAGCGAATAGTTCGCTCCTCGTCGCCATCGTAGACAAACACACGCAAACTCCCGTCTTCAATAAAATAGATATTGGTATCAATAGCGCCTTCTATTTTCAGGAAACCATTGCGTTCAATAATGATTTTCTTCTCAATGAGATTGTTGGAGGAAATAAGCGTTATGATATCTGAAGCCTTCATTTGAAGGCAAAGTTAAGTCGATTATCTCCCGAACCCAAACCATTTTGATAACTGGTGTTTTTCTCCTTTCAGCCAATCTGAAACCATTTCCATTCCGGTAACAGAAAAAGTGATTCCGTTACCTCCGAATCCGCATACGAAATAGGAATTTTTGAATTTGGGATGTTCACCGATATACGGCAGTCCGTCCTTGGTTTGCCCGAAAGTTCCTGCCCAGGCAAAATCCGTCAGAAATTTCTTTTTGGGAAATGTTTTTTGAAATGCTTTCAGGAGTTTTTTCGTTTTCTTACCGATAAGAGCGTCACGTTTTTCCGGATCACGGAACTCTTCGTCTTCTCCGCCTATCAAAAAACGGCTATCGTCGGTGTTTCGCATATATAAATAGGGCTCCGCTGTATTCCATATCAGCAAATTCCTGTAATCGTTATATAATTCCTTATCTGACTCTGAAACAAGAGCGTAGGAACTGATCAGGTCTACAAAAGATTCTTTGATGATATTCACTGTTTCATAACCTGAACAATAAATAACTTTCGATGCTTTTATCTTGTTTCCGTTAGCTGTGGCGCATAGATTAAAGCCCCTTTTGTGATCGACGCTTGTCAGTTCAGTTTTGTCAAAGATCTGCAGTCCCTTTTGGTAGTTATAATATAATAGTTCATGAGCCAGTCTGAAAGCATCTACGCTGGCACCTTGCTTAGAAAGAATACCACCGTTGGAGCCGTTGAGCGCGTATTTATTCATAATTTCTGCTGCTTCCAGCCATCTGACGTTGAAACCTGCTTTTTTACGAGCTTCGAACTCCGTTTTCAACCATGAAACATCTTTTTTCAGCGCTGCATAGTATAAAGAATCTTTTTTGCAAAAACCTGCTTCGGATTTTATTGTCCGGGTTATTTTTTCCAGGTCGTCAATTGCTTTTGAACAGGCTGTATAACTGGCCAAAGCTCCTTCTTCCCCAATTAGTTCGATTAACTTATGGAGCGGGGTATCAATCTCGTATTGCAGCATGGAAGTGGTTGCGGAAGAACTTCCGTTACATACTTCCCGTTTGTCGATTAAGATCACTTTGTATCCATCCTGAATACATTGATGCGCGATAAGGCTTCCCGTAATTCCGCTTCCGACGATTAGAATATCACAACTTTTATCCTCCTTCAACGAAGAATAAGAATGGATTAGTCCATTTTTTACCAGCCAAAAAGGTTCATTCGATTTTAAATCCATAAATAGTAGAATTGAAAATTCCGTCGTTCTCCTAAAACTAGTAAAAGCAACAATGGAAGAATGAATATTAACCTGATTTAACCTTTGCGAGAATCGCGCTTGATCACTTTCTAGGATATAGAACTAAATGAGAATCGTGCGATAACCTTGGTTAGGTCTTTTAGTTCGAAATAATTGTATTCGAGTATATTTTTTAATTGAGTGTGATCTCTAAGTTTGGCTTCGAAATAAATTTCGACCGGCTGTAAAAGAAAAAATCCTGATTCGTTGATACGAATCAGGATTCAATTTCCTGCGGAGAATGTAGGATTCGAACCTACGGTACCTTGCGGTACAACAGTTTTCAAGACTGCCGCAATCGACCACTCTGCCAATTCTCCGCGACAAAAGTAGTACTATTTTGAACTTTGGCAAGCAGATTTCGAAAAAAAAGTTCATCTTTTCTTTACACTGTCTTTATAATGCTGAATATCAAATAGCTTCAATCAATGGTTTTTACCGATGAATAAATCAATTGGCGCAATTTTAGGTTTCTTGGCTGGCTTTGTGCTTTTTTGTATCTTTAAACCATGAAAATTTTGAGAACCTATCTTATTCTCTCGCTCTTCGCCTTCGTTGTTTTCCAGTGGAATAATACGCTTGCGCAGAATCAGCAAAACCAGGTGAAGGCGGTTATTGATTATAAAACGTTTTTTGTTCCTGACCATGGTGCATTGGTTGATATCCAGTTTCAGTTCGCAGGTTATTCCCTGAAATATCTCAAAGATTCTACCGGAACTTTTGCGAAAGTTGCCGTGCAGACAAAAGTGAAAGACAGATCAGGAGCTGTGGTTGGTGAAATGGCTTACCTGCTTTCAAGCCCCAATGTGCGCGATTCTATCGTTGAAGATTTTTATGATGTTCAGCAATTCTCTTTGAAGCCCGGAAATTATACGGTCGACGTTAGCTTGACAGATATGAATACCGAAAGTCCTTCGGTTACCGGACAAATCGAAATTTCTGTTCCGAACCGTGAAGGATTAGTTAGCGTTTCGGATATCCTGATCGCTGAAAATGCCAGTCCGACCGATATTCAAACTCCGCTTACAAAAAGTGGTTACGAGATTATTCCGCGATTAACGAATTTCTATGGTGCTGAAATTTCTTCACTTCCTTATTACGTAGAATTTTACAACACCAATATGTTTGGTGATTCTTTAATCGGAATTCATCAGCGGATTTTAAACGAACGCGATGTGGAGGTACAGGGGTTTTCAAAAATAGTCCGTTTGAAAACAGGCCCCGTTATTTCATACATTCGAAATGTGAATATTGAAAGTCTTCCAACCGGTTCATATCGTTTGGAAATCGCCGTTTTAGACAAAGCAACCTTATTGCCTACTCCAACAAAATCTGTTTATTACTTTGATCGTGTAAATGATGTTGAAGTATTTACGGATGTGAACAATGTGGTTTTGGACCCTGCGTTCCAGGGTTCTATCGCTGATGATTCTGTGTTTTACTATTTGGCGAGTTTAATACCGATTGCAAAAAATACCGAGACAAAGAACATTCTTGAAACTATAAAATCCAAAAACAAAGAAGCGGCGCGAAAGCATATTCAGCAGTTCTGGGTTCAAACTTCAGGGATTAAGGCTTACGACGGGTGGATTATCTACAAGAACAATGTAATGCTTGTGGAGAAATTATACAGTAACAATTTCCAGGATGGATTTGAAACTGATCGTGGCCGGGTTTACCTGCAATATGGACCTCCAAATCAAATTACAGCGCGCGAAACCTCTCCGTCAGAATATCCATACGAAATTTGGCAGTATGATGCCATAAGAATCTACCACAACAAACGTTTTGTATTCTATAACCCGGATTTGGTAAATAACGCATACACTTTGCTGCATTCAGACATGCTGGGCGAAATTCAAAACCGTACCTGGCAGCAGGCACTGGTAAGAAGAAATACTCCTAACGG
>CAMLIF010000123.1 GCA_946479985.1 uncultured Flavobacteriales bacterium | reverse complement strand
GACGGTGATAATATTCCTGACGATGCAGATGACTGTCCGTTTGAAAAAGGTACTCCTGCAATGAAGGGATGTCCGGAACGCACTGCAGGAACAGCAGGAGCTGTTTCACCGAACAGCAGCCAGGCAACTATTACGTTGATTGAGCAGAGTGAGGTGAAATTTGAGACAGACAAAGCAGATCTCAGTCCATCCTTTAAACAAATGATCAAAGGAGTAGCAACTGTGATGAAGGATAATCCTTCTTACAAGCTGCATGTTACCGGACACGCCGATGATCGCGCTTCAGCGGAATACAACATGGAACTTTCTCAACGCCGGGCAGATGCGGTAAAAGCTTACCTGGTTGAGCAAGGCATAGCCGGAGACAGAATTACAACTGCCGCTGTGGGAGAAACACAGCCGAAAAATCCGTCTACAACTGTAGAAGCACGGGCAGAAAACCGCAGAGTTCAGTTCGATATAAGATAATGTGGTTACCTGGTTAAACACCACTCTTCATATAAACAAAGAATCCCCCGGAAATTTATTCTCCGGGGGATTCTTTATTCATTGCGTCATGTGCCGGGATTAGATGATCTTAGGTCATAAACCATAAAAAACCAATGTTCTCTCCGTCAATTGCTATGATACAAGGATATTTGTAACGATCTTCTTCAAAAGCTGTTTCGGAAGAATTGGTGTAGTACTGAACTTTCGAATTGTCAAAAGCCTTCTGAAAGAACAGGTCTTTCAGCTTATTGTAATCTACCCATTCATTATCCGCTTTCCATTCAATGGGATCGTTGTTTATTTTTTTGTGCTCTTCAATATAATCGCTATGGGTTTTTTCCGATTCTGAAATAAGCAATTCCGTAAACGATTCCGCTTCAAGTTTATCCATGTGCCTCCATTCCAGATCAAGCAATTTCTGGTATGCAAAGTCTTCCGGTGTGTGGACTGTTCCCAGCGATTGTTCTATATAAATGTCGATTACCCGCATAACCAGTTCATCATCAGCCGGATCTTCCCGAAAGGACTCAATCAATTCGTTGTTGCGTTCATCTATAGGCGTGATGGTTGCATAGTCGCTTTCAACCGGTCGTATTTCAAATACTTTACACCAGATTACATCGTAATTGAAATAGATCAGGGAATTTAACTCTTCGTTCATTTTATCAGGTAAATAGTAATTCCTGAATATAAAAAACTTTCTGCTGGTTAACAGCTAAAACAGTGTTTTCTTTCTCGTAATATGCTCAAATCAACAGATCAGAATTCCAAACACGATAATATCATCGGTTTACCTGAAAACGGTATGAACAGTTCCGCCAGCAAATTGTGTCAAGCGTTGGTTGTTTTTTCGGTTTTTCTGAAAAGCAGTTGTTCAACCTGATTTTGGCAATAGAGTCCTTATGATTCGATTTTAAAGAGTTTATCCATTTTTATTTCCTCTTTAGGCACAATTTCATATTTTTCATTGTCGTTAATCAACACCATTTTATCCGTTTGATTTACCATTCCGTTTAAATCAATATTCAGCACTTTGATTCCGGAAATCTGAGAGTTGGCGCAAATTGCAAATGATATGGGGATTAACTGAAAATACTGTTTATTGTCTTCGGTAATAAAATTAAGTTTTGCAACTAACAGTGGACACCCCAACCGGTTATCGCTGCCACCCCCAATTCCGGAATAAGAGTATCGCAATATGTATGTGTTTGTGGCCCTATCAAAATCAGAGTTGGCATGATACCCCATGTTGCTGGTTTCGTTCGTTGAGAATGCACCATTCTGATACAATTCTAAACTAAGCAAGCTGTCTTTTTGCTTAATTTCAGTAAAGCTCATTTCAATTTTCTTGAATTTCCAAACTGCATCCTGGGCAAAAGAGGTTTTTACACCAATTATTAGCATGAGCAGCGCAGTAATATGAATCTTTTTCATCTATTTCTGAATTGCACTGTAAGTATTATCATCTGAATAGGAGCTCTTTTTCAGCTTTTCACTTTGTTTTTTCCAGTTGATTTTTTCAATGATGTAATACGGCATGTTACTGTTAAAGTAGATTTTTTCTTTGCCCTTAATATCAAAGTCGAATAGAAACTTTCCTGCTCTAAACTTAAAATCTGCAGCGTAATATATGTCTGTGGGATTAAGGAAGGGTAAGTAGATAACCATTAATTCATTGTTATGAACCAGCGCAAAGGAGAATCTTGGTCCAATGGTCTCAATATCTAAGACGAAATAACCGGTTTTCTCATCATAAGATAAATACTGGCTTAAACGATTATCCGGCACAGTGTCTCCAAATACGTTAATCAGTTTGTAGGATTCCCGGAATGCATCGGGATCTATTGCTTTTTTATTTTCATCTTTAAGAATGAATGCAACTTTAGTATTCCAAGATGCCTGGGCATTTGCATTCAGATTGTTTACGAGTATTAAAAGAAGTACAGTGATTGTTTTCATACTTACACTTTACATTCTTAGCGGTGATTCGTTCAAATTGCACCTAACTGCTGCGGCTGAAATCTATAGAGAATTATGGAGAGAAGCCGTGAAAACCGATCGGATGAAACGATCCGAAAACATCTGAAACCAGCCTTAAGCAGAGTATTATTAGCGTTTCGTTGTTTTCTTTCGCTCAAGTTTTTTAAACCCGTAAAAAATCAGTCCGCTGCATATCATCAATCCAATTATTGCAGGAATAATAACAGCCTTTCCGGATTCACCTGCGTTTTGAATACTCCAAACAATCTTTCCCGTGGCCATTAAAACTACCACACCAAGTCCCATTATTAAACTACGTTTCCAGAAAGCAAGCCCTAATGCGAAGAATGAAATGGGAACCGTAATGATCAGCATTACTTTTTTATAATTCCATTCACCATATAACCAGTCTTTTTCAAACTGTAGAAAGGTTTTAACGTTGTCGCTAATGAATTCCGGTTTATTGAACCAGAACATACTTGTGAAAAGACAGAATATTGTTATCGAAATTCCTGCCCAGCTTCGTTTATATGCGAAAAAGCAAAACGGTATTAAAAAGATTGGCCTGATGTACCAGCTCCATTGGTTGTGATGTCTGTCAAAAACCCAGTCAAAGAAGGTTTGATTGGTCATTGATACGAACAAAAACAAAATTGTCAATACCAAAAACAGCCATGCGATTATTCTATCCTGATTCATTCGCTTCAATTTCCTTTATTTAGTAATAACCTGTCTTTACACGGTTTTGTTTTAACTGATCGCACAGTTCCGGGTAAAGAATACCTTGTAAATATAACGGTTCAAACTTTTATCTTTTAACTAATTTGAGATGATTATCATTACGCTTTTTAATTAGATAGCTTGCAATTAATTTTGTTACATTCTGTCATAAAGGCGGGCTGGTAATCTTTTTAGTATTGCAGCGATTAGTCGCCAACGTTTTGTAACGTATGCAATTTTCTTTCTACTAATTATTGCTTTATAAATTTGATTAACCGTTTTGTCAACCGGCATAACCCAAAACAACCCCTCACCTTTTGCCATTTCTGTATTAACAAATCCAGGTCTGATATCTGTTACAAAAATCGGGGTTTTGAGTTTTGTTGATTTTTGTCTTAACCCTTCCAAATAATTTATCTGATATGCTTTGGTAGCGTTATAAGCAGGAGCTTGTCTGCTCCCACGAAGTCCGCCAATAGAACTTATAGCTACGAAATGTCCATATTGTTGTTTTTCAAAATAGTTAAAAGTCCAATCAGCGATGCAGGTGAAGCCTAAAACATTTGTGTTAATAGTTCGTTCTTCAATTTCAAAGTTCAAATCCTGGTTCAAATCGCCAATTCCGGAACTTAAAATGAGTAAGTCAAGTCCACCGAGTTCAGCGGTCAATTCTTCTAATTTTTCAATTGCAATTATTGTATCTGTCATATCAAATGATTTTACAACATACGAATCGGGATTTTCGTTTTTCAGTTCATTGAGCAATTCGGTTCTTCTTCCTGTGACACCGACTTTATAATTGTTGTCTGCGAGCACTTTAGCAAGTCCTTTTCCAATTCCTGATGTTGCTCCGATAATTATTGCTTTTTTCATTTTGATACTGGCTTTCCTGATTTAAATTCATTTCACAAATATTGTGTTTAAAGTTCATTCATACCGGGATAAATAGAAGACTGCGCTTTTTTTACCGATGAATTTACCGACTTTGCTGTTTAAACTAAAAAAATGGTACGAAATTACCTCATCAGCCGATCCGGATTCAGGGCACAGTGATATCATCGGTTTGCGCAAAATCGGCACGTTTAGATCTGGGACTCAGCCTTCGGACTGAATCAGGCTGCTTTAATGAGGTAACCCAGTAATAAAATACTGATCAGAAAGATGAGGATTACAACTATATTCAGCATTAAGGTACTCTGGCGAAAGGAACCTGTATTGATCTCTTTTTTTGTACGGTGATAACGCAGCAAGGCAAATAAAACGCTTATGGCGCCGGTTGCAACAATGAGAATTCCAATCGGACCGGAATATCCGTAATGATTTCCCTGGATCTCAATTTCCAGTGCCAGGTTGAGCTCTTTTGTGAAAAGGGAGAATTCTACCACCACAAAGCCAAAGGCCATTATACCAACGCTTGTTCTTACCCAGGCAAGCAGGGTTCTTTCGTTTGAGAGGTGATCAGATACTTTGTGCTGGTCAAGTTCCTGTTTTTTTTGTTTCGGATCGTTCATATAAGGAAAACTATTGGCTGTAAGATAAACTGACTTCAGGGATTAATTTTATAAAATTCTTTCAATGAATTATAGATTTATTGTCTTCTCCGATTTTACAGCACCAATAAACCGGCTTCTCGTAACCGGCCAAGCTGCTTACCATACCAAAACGGCTCGAAATCTGTTTCCGGACATTGTTTTTCATAGTCTGCTTTGATTTCATGGAAAACTGCTCCCTTGTTGCCGGAGGTGGAAATGTACTGAAGTGTTTGCTGCAACCAAACTCCCTGTTCTTTGTTCACCTGGATGCTGAACATCTCTTTTTTAGTGTGAAAAGAAAGTTCTGCCATTTCCCACTGATTTCCTTTTTTTGTTTTTGTAAAGAAGTGAATGGAAGGCTGTGCTCCTACCCAAACAATCTTTGACGTTGCTTTGATAAAACCGGCATCGTCTTCTTCAATTGCAGCGAGAATAAAATCGCGGGAAATACTAGTTTTCGGAACTTTGAACTCGAACCAGCTTTGCAAAGGCAGATCGAAACCAATGCCGTGCATGTAATTGTACAATGACTTTTTCAGCCCGAAACTGAACTGATCGTGATCTATTCCTGTTTTATCCCGGTGATACAAATCGTTATTGGCAAATGTTCCTGTTTCCGTTTCCCTGATTACATTGAATGTTTCCGGATTCAATCCCACCGGACTGTGAGCTGTCATGGCAAACTGGTGCCAGAACCCTGATTGAAGGACTCCCGTTTCAAATAGCTGGCGCACCATTTCCAGTGAGTCGACTGTTTCCTGTACTGTTTGAGTTGGAAAGCCATACATCAGGTAAGCGTGGACCATAATCCCGGTTTCAGTGAAATTACGCGTTACTTTGGCAACCTGCGAAACGGTTACTCCTTTGTCGATCAATTTCAGTAAACGGTCTGAAGCAACTTCCAATCCACCTGAAACTGCAATACAACCCGAAGTTTTAAGCAGCACACACAGATCGCGTGTAAAGCTCTTTTCGAAACGAATGTTCGTCCACCAGCTTACCACTAATTTTCTTCTGATTATTTCCAATGCCAGTTCGCGCATGAGTGCCGGAGGTGCCGCTTCGTCAACAAAGTGAAATCCGTTTTGCCCGGTCTGAAGTATCAATTCCTCCATTCGGTCTACAAGCATCTTAGCGGTTGCGGGCTCATAGATTTTAATATAATCGAGTGAAATATCACAAAACGTACATTTCCCCCAATAACAGCCGTGCGCCATGGTGAGTTTATTCCAGCGACCATCACTCCACATGCGGTGCATCGGGTTCACAATTTCAATCACTGAAATGTATTTGTCGAGCAACAGGTCACTGTAATCCGGAGTGCCGACATCTTTTTGTTTGTAATCGGGTATTTTGGAATTGTTGATGTAAACAACTTCGTTATTCAGAAGAACGAAAGTGCGTTTTAAGTCCTGAATTTCCCGTTTACCGGAAAGATGTTCAACTAAATGTTCAATGGGTGCTTCGCCGTCGTCGAGTGTAATAAAGTCGAAGAACTCAAACACACGAACATCGGAAACAGAACGCAATTCGGTATTGGGGAAACCGCCGCCCATTGCAGTTTTTATATGCGGATAATATTTTTTAATGTATTGTGCCGAACGAAAAGCAGCATATAAATTCCCCGGAAAGGGAACTGAGAAAGCAGCTATTGACGGATCAGCAACTTTAAGTTTTTGTTCGAGCAGGGAAATCAGAATATCATCGGTATAGGTCAATTCCTGTTGAAGAGAGCTGTACAGTTCATCGAAACTCAGGGCAGACCTTCCTAATCGTTCGGCATAGCGGCTAAAGCCAAAATGAGCATCGACTGTTTCTATTATTAAATCCGAGAGATCTTCCAGGTAAAGAGTTGCCAGGTGTTTCGCTTTGTCTTGAGTTCCCATGATCCCGAAAGCCCAGTCGAGTTCTTCCAGCTGATCAAAACGCGAAGCTTCAGGCAGAAAGTTATCCTGGCAAATAACGTGGGAAAGACTCGGGTTTTTGCCCTGCAGAAAAAGGATAACAGAATCAATAGTCTGAATGTAATCTGCCTTTAGTGCCACCATACGCGCTGCGTTTTCGGAAAGCTCGTGATTTTGCGTATCAATTTTCGCAAAAAGCTTCGTTAACCCCGGTTCTGAGAACAATTCCAGGATGACTTCAATTCCCAGGTCGGCCTGAACAGATGTAATGTTCTTCGTATTCAGAAATCCTTTCAAATAAGCCGTCGCCGGATAAGGCGTATTAAGCTGCGTAAACGGAGGAGTAACTAATAAGAGCTGATTTTTCAAGACAGGGCTTTAAGACAGCTATAAAAGTATGGCTATTTTTTGAATGGAAACGATTGGTCCGGAGTTTTGAGAGTCGATTTACCCGGCTGGCTTTTCCGTTCACCGAATTCTTCCGAACAGAAAGCCAAGACTGAAGGCCAGAAGAACAGCGGTTACGGTGGCATCTATTTTTCCTGTAGAAGACAAAATGAGAATTGCCGTGATAGCTATAATGATGAGAACCGTTTCAATTATCAGTTTCCACATGCGTGGCATGAGGTACGACTTGATCAGGCTCTTAACAACAGTCAGAAAGGTGCTCTCCCCTTTCTCATCGCCTGTCAGCCCTTGTAATAACGCCATTATTTCTTCATCTGTCAGTTTTCCTGAGAGAATTTTCTTTTTGATTGTTTCAATCTCCATATTATTTTTCTTTTTTACTGAAATGGGCTTTAACATAAGCTGCTTTTTCATTCTCAGTCATTTTATCTGCCGATTCCACATCTACTTTTACATTTTCAAAATGTAAATCTTTGTTCAGGAAATTATGGAGTTCTGCTTTGGCATTTGTAGGTCCGAAAAGAAGTACGTGGTCGTATTTCA
This sequence comes from uncultured Flavobacteriales bacterium, assembly GCA_946479985.1. The sequence continues at coordinate 3,451 of CAMLIF010000123.1, read as the reverse complement.
AAATCTCGTTTGCTATTTCTTTATAATAAGCTTCATTCAGCTGCTGCTCTTTATTATGCATGCGTTTTTCACCTTTCTGCAATGCTTCTTCTTTTATACTGAAGGAAAATTTTGAACGGATCACCTGATTTTCCTGAGCAGCGTCTAAATTGATCAGGTTCGCTTCCGAATGATCCATCCAGATCCCAAGTTTGTTTGCTGATTCCATATTTTATGTTTTTTAATATTAGTGCTTTAAATGTGAGCGCAGGAACCAGGCCATTTTTTCATGCGTTTCCAGTAAGCCTGTTACGAAATCACTTGTTCCGGCATCCTGGAAATCGTCGGCAAACGGTTTGATCAGGCCGCGTAAAGTCTTGATAATGCTTTCATGATCAGATACCAGTTCTTTGATAAACCCTTCGCTGGTATCTTCCTGCCGGTTCCGCTCGGTGAGACTGGTTAAGCCAATATAAGCATTCAGGCTTGCCGGTGCGAAATGACCAATGGTACGAATGCGTTCCGCAACACTATCAATTACCTCATCCAGCTGTCCGAACTGCAATTCAAAGAATTTGTGCTTATCGTAAAAATCCGGGCCTACCACATTCCAGTGCGCATTTTTCGTTTTAATATATAGTACCGTTTCATCTGCTAAAACTTTCGCGAGTTCATCGGCCACTTTTTTCCGATTGACTTCGGTTATTCCTATTTGTATTTTCATGAGATTGCGTTTAGGATATCTGAATAGTAAATCTCTTTATTTCATACGGATAAATACGTACATATCGAATCTTATTACTTACATAATTCGCAGATTCGGGCAGCTAGTTTTATTTTAAAAAAAATCCTCATTCCGAAGGTTTTTCCGATCCTGTTTAAGCAGAAAAACTGTAATTTTAAAAGAACCCGTGACGCAGTAAAACGAAAAAGTAAAATGGAGTATATTGATTATTATAAGATTTTAGGGGTTGATAAGAGCGCAACTGCCGAAGATATAAAGAAGGCTTATCGGAAATTAGCGCGTAAGCACCATCCTGATCTAAACCCGAACAACCCGGAAGCCGGAAAACTGTTTCAGCAGATCAATGAGGCAAACGAGGTATTGGGCGATCCTGAGAACAGGAAGAAATATGACCAGTACGGAAAAGACTGGAAACATGCTGAGCAATTTGAGCAGGCCCGCAGGCAGCAAGGTTCATCCGGCAGATCGGGCGGTAATCCGTTTGAAGGCGGCGGTAACCCTTTTGGCAGCGGTGATTATACATCCAGCGGTGATGACGGCGATTTCTCTGAGTTTTTCTCCTCTATGTTCGGGAATCGCGGCGGCGGCAGACAACCCCGTTTCAAAGGACAGGATTTCCGTGCATCGGTTCAGCTGCGTTTAACAGAGGCTTACAAAACACATCAGCAAACATTTAGCGTTAACGGAAAAAACATACGCATAACTGTTCCCGCAGGAATTGAGAACGGACAGGAAATCAAACTTGCCGGACATGGTGCTCCCGGTGCAAACGGCGGACCGAACGGCGATTTGTATATCACTTTCGAATTAAAGAACGACACCGTGTTTACGCGCAAGGGGAATGATCTCTATACCACTGTATCACTGGACCTGTATGAAGCAGTACTGGGCGGTGAAGAGATTGTTGATACACTGGGCGGAAAGGTTAAACTGACCGTAGCTCCCGAAACGCAAAACGGCACAAAGGTCCGGTTAAAAGGAAAAGGATTCCCGGTATATAAAAAGGAAGGCACATTCGGAGATTTGTATGTTACCTACCAGGTTCAGATACCAAAAGGTTTGACCGCGAAAGAAAAAGAATTATTCAAACAACTTTCTCAGGAACGTAAAACTAAGTAACATGGAAAAGACAAACAGTATCTCCATTGAAGAATGTTGCGTTTATTACAACATTGAAGTTTCATTTGTGCAGCGGCTGGATGAACACGGTTTAATTGAGCTGAGCCGTTCCGAAGAAACAATGTACATTACTTTTGAACAGCTTTCGGATCTCGAAAAATACATGCACATGCATTATGAACTCGATATTAACCTGGAAGGATTGGAAACCATTAAACATTTACTTGACAGGGTTCATTACCTGCAGCAGGAAGTTAACCGGTTAAAGGGGGAATCGGAATAGTATTCCACCTTTCCAAGCACTCTCCGAAAGCTGATCACTAATTCCTTCGTGAAACAAAGTTCAGCTAAGCTAATACACAAGTTATATGTGTTATTAATGTTATTCATTCGTGGAATTAGTGGCCAATGGTTTTCCCGCCTGATTTATTCGTGCATTAGTGTTAGAGAAACCAATCCGTTTACCACATTGGCGACTGTATTGTCATTTTGAAAAAAACGGAAAGATAAGCGAACAAATGTGTTTTAGCCGGAATACCTGAAAACAGGGAGATTAACAGAATAATGACCTATTATGGCACAGTGCTTGCGGATCTAATTGCATTAACGGCGAAAGCATAAAACAACGAGTCATGTTTGTATTAGGAATAATCGCATTGGTAGTTGGTCTGGTAATTCTTCTTTAATATCGAGAAGATTCACACTACAATGCAAGTAGCATCCACTTTGGGCGGATAGACAACATATTAATAACACGAAGGGGTATCATTAGATACCCTTTTTCGTTTTGTATAATTTCAATGCTTTTTCTTTCCCGCGGATGGGCAAGTCTACCGGGTGAAGATTGCCGGCAGGCCGACATTGCTATACTTAACCACAGTTAGTGTGCAGGTGACCAACACCCTAACCATCAACTACTAAATCAGCACACTAACAGATTATTATGAGCAGCTAAAAATAAATTTCTGATTGTAACAAGTTGAGATGATGTTGTAATGAGTTTACATTGCGTTGTAACTATCCACATACGGCTTTGTAATAAATTACATTAAGTTGTAACGAGTTGAGATGGGGTTGTAAGAAGGTTGAGATGGAGAGGTTAATGGTCGAAAAGGGTTTGTTTTTTTGTAAGTTTACAAAAGACTATTCCTTATTACGGTCTATTCTAACCAGCCCCTGTCGGGTAGCAAGATATATTGCGCCTTCCTGATCCATTGCCATTGATGAAATGAAAGAGGTAGGGATTTTTGAATTTAGGTTATGATAGTTTTCCCAGTTACCTTTCAGGTCATAGCGAACCAATCCGGCACGTTCCGTAGAGATCCAAAGTACCTTTTCATTTTTTTCGTACAGGATGTCGTTAGCATGATTAATCGGTATTCCCGAATTAGTCGTGGTAAGTTGTTTCATGTTTCCATCAGTAGTTCTTATAGCTATTCCCTCGTTCTTATTTACAAGTCCAGGAACTTTAGGATCGTATTCAAACAAAGTGAAATAAAGATTTCCGACTTCATCCTCTGCCATCGCAGTGATACATTTATTTTTTAAAACAGTTTCAGTTTCATTAAAACTAACTGCCGTTCCTTGTTCATCAATCATTAGTGACCC
>CAMLIF010000122.1 GCA_946479985.1 uncultured Flavobacteriales bacterium | reverse complement strand
AATTCCTTTTCCAGGGCTTCAATGTCGCTTTGTTCATTTTCTTCCTTGTTTCCAATGATCAGATCAGCCTTCAAAGCACGAACTTTATCCAGGTTGATTTTCTTTGTTCCGCCAACCACTGTCTTTTCTCTGCTCAGTTTTGCAGGATGAACACAGAATTTAGTGATTCCCACTACTCTGTCGCTTAATCCCAAATCGATCAGTAATTCTGTTTGGGACGGAACAATTGATATTATACGAAAAACACGCACCGGCATTTGAACTTCTCTTCCCATTTGATCGATGCGTGTTGTTGTTTTCATATTTCTCAATTTCTATAAAGAATGAGAATCAGAGCCTCCCCCTTTGGAGGGGGAATGAGGGGGAGGACGTTCTAACCTAAGGCTATGAAGCCACCCCTCTCAGTCTCCCCTCAAGGGGAGAAACTGATAATTCTCTATGCCAATGAAGCAATAATATCCTGACGTGTCAAAATGTGCTTAGAACCTGATTCCAATTCCACGATAACTGCTGATGTTTCCTTGTTGATCAATTTCGCAACGTCTTCGCATTTCGTGCTTCCTTTTACCATTGGGAACGGTGCTTTCATAACTTTGGAAACTGCTGTATCACGCATTTCAGGCTGCTCAACCAACAATTGGTAAATCTGAGTATCATCTAATGAACCAACAAACTCTCCATCGCGGATAACCGGAATTTGAGAGATATTGAATTTGCGCATTTTCATAATGGCGTGTGAAACCAATTCTTCAGCATACAAAGTAACTAATGGCTGGTCTGAATGACGAGCAATGACGTCTTGTGCGGTTTTAAATTCTTCTTCCAGGAACCCGCGTTCGCGCATCCAATCGTCGTTGAACATTTTCCCAACGTAACGCGAACCATGATCGTGGAACAATACCACAACCACATCGTCTTCTTTCAACTGATCTTTCAACTGCAACAATCCCGAGATAGCCGCACCGGCAGAGTTTCCAACGAAAATTCCTTCTTCGCGCGCCAAACGACGTGTATAAACCGCCGCATCTTTATCTGTTACTTTCTCGAATAGATCGATCACGTCAAAATCAACGTTTGCAGGAAGAATATCTTCTCCGATTCCTTCCGTGATGTACGGATAAATCTCGTTCTCATCAAAAATTCCTGTTTCCTTGTATTTCTTGAATACAGAGCCATACGTATCAATTCCCCAGATTTTGATGTTCGGGTTTTTCTCTTTCAAATATTTTCCAACACCGGAAATAGTTCCGCCGGTTCCAACACCTACGATGAAGTGCGTGATCTTTCCGTCAGTTTGTTCCCAAATCTCAGGTCCGGTTTGTTCGTAATGTGCAGTTCTGTTTGATAAATTATCGTATTGGTTTACATACCATGAGTTCGGGATTTCAGCCGCCAAACGTTTGGAAACAGAATAGTAAGAACGTGGATCAGACGGTTCAACAGCAGTAGGACAAACAACCACTTCAGCACCAACTGCACGCAGAATATCCATTTTCTCTTTCGACTGTTTGTCGTTCAAAACACAAATTAATTTGTATCCTCCGATAATTGCACCAAGAGCCAATCCCATTCCTGTATTCCCGGAAGTTCCTTCAATGATTGTTCCGCCCGGTTTCAGCCAGCCATTCTTCTCAGCATCCGCAATCATCTTCACCGCCATACGGTCTTTCACCGAGTTCCCGGGATTGGTAGTTTCTACCTTAGCAAGCACTGTAGCCTTAACGTCTTTCGTAAGCTTGTTCAAACGAACCAATGGCGTATTCCCAATAGTTTCTAATATATTGTTGTAAACTTTCATCTTAATTGTTGTCGCGTAAAATTTTACACAAAGTTAAAGACTTCTTGTTGCTTTACAAGTAGATGGGTCGAGAATGATAAAATTGGGTAACACCTGACCTCCCGGACACAACTTCAGAATACCGGGTCTGAGATGTAAACTGATGCAGTTACAACTTAGCAAATCATTTTTCCTGCTAAACAAACACCCTGGAACCTTTAGCAAAACACTTTTCACGCTTAGCAAAGCACATTTTCTGCTTAGCAAAGCACTTGACACATAAAACAAACGCTATGCACGCCTTAGCAAAAGCATGTAAACGCTTAGCAAATGCTTTTTCATGCTTAGCAAGCATATTAACAGGGCATACAGAGACAGTTTCACGCAAAACATACGAGACGAATTGTTTATAGAAGCATTTTTTTAATCAATAATCTGAACATTTCAGTTCGGCACAATAACGGTTCACTCAATAATTTGCCCGCTTAATTTTTCTTAACAAATTTTCAACATGCTTTGGCACAGTGTTTTATACCATTAAATTATATTAACCATTTCCGAAGACAGTTCAAAATCCCGGGTCAATCGAATCGGTTTCGGAAAATTAAAATTCAGAAATCATGAATAAAAAAAGCAATCAAAAAATGACCATGTACGCATCGGTACTGCAAATTTGCAAAGATGAACACACAGCCTGGGAGAATATACCGGTCTTTACGGCGGCGGTAGCAGAACTTGAAAGTGAACTGGCTATCCTTCACCAGGCACACGCGGAGTATGACGTTGCAATTGCAGGTGTAAGCGAAAGTAAAAATGAATTGAAAGCCGAATTGATCGAACATATTTATGTTATCGCCAAAGCTTTAAGCCTGAAGGGTACGATGATGAATGACAAAGCACTTCAGATTCGGAACAAAGGTTCATTGACCAGTTGGAACAGGTTGCCAGCCAATGCTTTGCTTCACCGGATTACTGCATTACAAGCCGATTTGGAATTACACGGAGCCGCTTTAGCAGAATTAGGAATAACTTCCGAATTCATTGCCGAAACGCAAGTCTTGATCGGGGAAGTATCGAATGTTCTGTTCGCACCGAGAATTGCGATCATCCACCGGAAAGAGATCACAGAATTAGTAAGGAAGCAAACACGCAGGATTGATCAATTACTTAATGAAAAGATGGATATCCTTATTCTAAGCTTTAAGGAGAGCTTACCGTCATTCTACAGCAGTTACCAAAGCGCCCGCATGATTATCGATTACGGTTCACATGGCCCGAAAGGTCCTGCCGAACGCGACGACGGCAAGGTGGCTTAGTCAGTTGTATAGTAATTTAAAAAAAAGGCTTGTCTGCGTTTTTTCGCGGACAGGTTTTTTTTGCGACACTGTTTCGGGCAGAGTGTTACTATACACCAGAGTCGAACATGACCAATCGAAGTTATGCCGGATCCAATAACTTTTCAACACCCATCCCATTCAAAACCAATAATCATTACTTTTGCACCATGTCAGAATTCGTAGTATCCGCACGTAAGTACAGACCGCAGACTTTTTCAACAGTTGTGGGACAAGGTTCTATTACGAATACTCTGAAAAATGCCATCAAAAACGATCATTTAGCACAAGCTTTTCTTTTCTGCGGTTCGCGCGGAGTTGGTAAAACAACTACTGCTCGTATTCTTGCTAAAACAATTAATTGTACATCACCGACAGAACAAATTGAGGCTTGTGATCAATGTGAAAGCTGCGTTTCATTTAATGAAGGCCGTTCACTGAACATTCACGAACTGGATGCCGCATCAAATAACAGTGTGGATGACATTCGTTCATTAATTGATCAGGTGCGCGTTTTACCTCAGCTCGGAAGTTACAAAGTGTATATCATTGATGAGGTCCACATGTTGTCGACTGCGGCTTTTAATGCCTTCCTGAAAACATTGGAAGAACCGCCTGCTCATGCCATCTTCATTTTGGCTACTACAGAGAAACACAAGATTTTACCGACTATTCTATCGCGTTGTCAGATTTTCGACTTCCAAAGAATTAAGGTGAAGGATATTGCCGAGCAATTGGCAACTGTTGCAACAAAAGAAGGAATAACCGCAGATCCGGATGCATTGCATTTAATTGGTTTGAAAGCCGACGGAGCAATGCGTGATGCACTTTCGATGTTCGACCAAATGGTGAGTTTCTGCGGAACAACGATTACACACAAAGCTGTTCTGGAAAATCTCGTTATTCTTGATTACGATTACTATTTCAAAGTTGTAGATTCGGCATTGAAACAGGATATTCCAGCGAATCTTTTACTGTTCAATGATGTCATTGAAAAAGGTTTCGACGGTCACCATTTCATATCCGGGTTAGCGGAACATTTCAGAAATCTCCTGATCTGTAAAGATCCGAGAACAAGTTCCTTATTAGAAGTTGGTGAAAGTGCAGAAAGACAATACATTGATCAGGCGGCGAAGATAGATCAGCAATTTGCTCTGCGCGCTTTAGGTGTTTTGAGCAAGGCAGATGTGGAATATAAAGCGGCGCGAAACGCCCGGCTCCTCGTTGAAATGGCTTTGATGCAAATCAGTTCGATACTTAGCGAGCTTGAAAAAAAAAATCCCTGACTGATCCTGTAGAGATCATTCCCTACGCCGGTCAGAGTTTACGCAAAGACGGCGCACCAAAAGTAAACAAGCCGGCAGCTGCAGCTCCTCTTCCTCAGTTCAATCAGAAAAAAGAAGCAAAAGTTCTTACAGCACCTACCGGAAATTTAAATTCTACGAATCTTTCGATCAATCAGCGCATGGAGTTTCACTCCCAAAACCGTGCTGTTCGAAATGAGGACCAGCCGCGTGAGCCGTTTACCAAAGATGACATTATTCAGCACTGGAAAAAGATGGCGCACCAATACAGAGCCCAGGAACAAGAGCAGATCTTTTTGGTAATGTCGAAAAGAGATCCGGTGGAGATTGACGCAACTACTTATCTGTTCGAAACAGATAATACCATTCAAGCCGGCCGATTGGAAGCAATCATGGAAGATTTAATGACCTACATGCGCTCTTCAGTGAAGAATTACGATCTCCAGATAAAAATAGAAATTGCCGCCAGCACTGCCGAAGAACCGAAATATTTGACCGGTAAAGATAAATTTGAACGATTATCACGTTTAAACACCAACCTTTTAGACCTGAAGAACCGTTTTAACTTAGATATTGAACCATAATGATCAGAATAATTACAACACTTTTTATTGCCGTTTCCTTAACAAGCTGCGGAGATTCAGATGATACAATCGATGACGCTCCGGTAGAAGATCAACAGGTTGAAACAAACTTTAATTCGCGTGCAAGACGGGAGGTAATGACGAAACTAAACATTCCCGCAACTGAAAAATGCGAAATCAAAGTGTACCGTGAGTACATTAATGCCGACACGATCCTGGATGCGATTGTAACCGTAAACCGACTTGAATTCGCAATGGATGAAGCTATCCGTGAAGGAAAACAAGCCAAAAGAGCCGAAATGGGGTTTCTGGGTAACTACAATTTCTTTTTCTATTATGACGGTGCCAAGGACAAGTTTTCAGTTCCTATTCCTGCTCCGTCTTCTCCCGGACGTCCGTTGGATATTTCGTTTCAGAATATTCTGTCGCCTGTGCAAAAAGACGTTATTATCGATTACCGCATCCGCAACTCTGGCTGGAGAAGTTATTTCAGCGTTTTAAACGAATCTGATTTATCTCTGGTCTTTCAATGGAAAGTATTTGATAAAGCAGGTGAAGATGTTCCTGAAGCATTGCTGCATAAAATTGTAGTTAATCCAAACACCTTTTATAAAGACATTTATATCTACGAAAGTCAGATCGACGATTACAGCAAAGACATCGCCGACATTTACAAATATGCCCCCAGCATTACGAAAGAAGGCAAAATCCAGTATAAATTCACCTTCGATGAACGTTTCGGGAAATACAAACTCCTGGAAGGAAATCCCGGAAATGCAATTATTCCGAGAATTCCAAAAAACAATAAACGTTAGACCGAAGATAAGAACTGATTCCCCTTTTTGGTGGGGATTAAGGGGGAGGACAACATGAGAACTTTAAAGATTTCAAAACAACTTCGATACACTCAAAGCTCTTCCGAACCAGGTCAGGATTTAATCATTGCACTGCACGGTTACGGCCAGTTAATTGAGTTCTTCAGCAAAAAATTCGAACAGCTTGGGGCGAATGTAACTGTAGTTTGTCCGGAAGGAACACATCGTTTTTACCTCGAAGGAACCAGCGGCAGAGTTGGCGCATCGTGGATGACACGTGAATGGCGCGAGCAGGATATCCTGGAAAACAATACCCTTTTAGATCAATTGCTTGAAACAGTTGCTGCGGAAATCAAACCGAAAAGCATTACTGTTCTTGGCTTTTCACAGGGAGTTGCAACTGCCGCACGCTGGATCGCCGGTACTTCGTTTAAAATTGACAGATTCATTGCCTGGGCAGGAGTTTTCCCACCCGATATTGAACTTCCGGCATTCGACAATTTCCCTTCAAAACGTGTTGCAGTAGTTGGATTACAAGATCCATATCTGCAAATGGAACAGTACAAGCTCTTTCGTTCGGAATACGAAAAACTGGATTTCGAAATTGTAGAATTCGAAGGAAAACACGAACTTGTGCCCGCTTTACTCAAAGAAATCTTATCACATGATTAAACACCTTATTTTCTGCTTCGTTTGCTTCTGTTCATTGCCGGTATTTTCTCAGGAAGACACCGATTTATACTACCACGATGAAGAAGAAACACCGAAAAAATTCCAGCCAAGCCAGGAACTGGGTTTTGATGCGTTATTCAGCGCCAGTACGTTTGGTGGTATTGCCGGAATTGGTGTGAAGTACGGGTTTGTGGTGAAAGAAAATTTAATCGTAGGACCAAGCGTTCGTTATCAGCGCAACTGGACAAAAGCTGTGGCAAACACCATTTCTTACAGCGCCAATATATACGGCGGCGGTGGATTTCTGCATTATCGTTTTTTGAATTACTTCTTCGTAGGAACTGAGATTGAAGCACTTTCGTCTCCATTCAACTATGCTGCACCGCAAGTTGGGAGAGTATGGGCTATAACGGCGCTTACGGGTGGTGGTTTCTCCAGAGATTTCGGCGATATGCGCCTGAATGCAGGAATCATGTACGATATTGCAAACAGTGTAAACAGTCCTTACCGTTACGGGTATTTCATCCGAAACGAACAAGGTGTTTTGCAGCCCATCATGTACCGACTCTCGCTGTTCTTTGAAATTTAAACAATTACTATGACAATCATTCTTCGTTCACTATTTGTTGTTGGTTTTATATTGCTCTTTTACATTGCAAATATTAAGACCGAAAATGCTTTTAAAAAGCACAAGAAGAATGCCCTGGCTAAGCAACAAACAGGAGTAGTTGATTCAACCCTGTACATAAAAGAAGACGACTATGCTTTCAGTAATGACATGCTGAAAGATAAAACGAGTAATAATTCGTTGTATAAATTACAATCTGGCAACCTGTTCTCCATAGAAAAGGTTTGGTTCACCAACAAAGAATTAGACGAAACAATTGTAATTCAATTATACACGGATTATCACAAATCAGGAATTTTCCATTTTCAGAATTCCGGTGCGCCTCAGAATCTGAAGGACCAGATTGAGCTACAGATTCTTCAGAAAGACAAAAAATATTATCTGGCTACACCTGAAGAAAAAAGAGACGGATTTAACGGGTTATTGAAACAAAGCCAGGTCATCGCTCCATCCTACTTCACTTCAAAGCAAGGAATCAAATTGGGTGACAGCAAACAAAAATTAATCGCCAAATATGGAACACCGGATAGTACAAAAACAGTAAACGGATTCGAAGAAAGTTATTGGACTTTTGAAGGCGATCTGGGCGAAGTTAATCCAAAAAAAAGGGCAGGCAAAAAACTGGTTTACGACAGTTTTGGTCATTCGGTAATAGCGTACTTCAAAAACAATAAACTTATTGGTCGTATCATGAGAAACGAAATTCCATAAACATGGTAAAAATCATTACACTTGTTTTTCTTGGCGGCGGAATCGGAAGCACTCTGCGCTACATGAATTCGCTCTTTATGGGGAAATTCTTCCCGAATACGGCAGCTATTGGCACTTTCACTACCAACATTATCGGTTGTTTGCTGATTGGAATTCTGCTTGGTTTGAGCTTGAAGGGAGAATTGGGTTCCCCCGAAATGAAGTTCTTCTTCATAACAGGATTCTGCGGTGGATTCACTACTTTTTCGGCATTCTCAGCGGAGAGTTTACAAATGGTTCAGCAAGGGCAATTTTTACATGCGGCGTTGTATGTTTCGGCAAGTTTGCTGATTGGTATTTTCGCTACCTGGCTCGGATTGTATCTGACAAGACCAACATAAATTAAGTATAAGAATCGCCACTAATGCACGAATCTTATTCGTGGGATGCCAGCATCCAATTTATTCATTAACACGAATGTTATTTATGTTTATTCGTGCATTAGTGGCTAATAATAGAGAATTATGTCGAATATCAATTTAATCATAGAAGAAAAAGCAACCAGCATCGGGAACTTCTTAGTTGGAAGGCTTCTTCCCTTTCGAGAAAAAAGAGCAGTTGGTCCGTTTGTGTTTATTGATCACATGGGTCCGGCATCATACAAAACCGATGATTCCATTGACATTGGTCCGCATCCGCACATTGGTTTGTCGACACTTACATTTTTGTTCGAAGGCGGAATCATGCACAGAGACAGCATTGGCTCAGAAGTAGAAATAGAACCGGGAGCCGTAAACTGGATGACAGCCGGAAAAGGAGTTGTGCATTCAGAACGTACACCTGAGAGACTAAAACACAGTAATGGAAATCTTCACGGCCTGCAGATCTGGGTAGCGCTTCCGAAGGAAATGGAAGATTGTGATCCTGTATTCAGCCACATTGAAGCGAAAGACATTCCGCATTGGAAAGATGGGAGAACAAGCTACAAACTCATTGCAGGAAAAGCATTCGGGAAAGAATCGCCCGTTCCGGTTTACAGCGATTTGTACTTCATTGAGATCAAAACGGAAGCAGCCGCAACCGTTAATCTTTCCGGCGTATTGTATGGAGAAAGTGCGTTGTATGTTTTAGAAGGTGCAGTAAGTGAGGATGGAAATCGTTTTGGGACCAAGCAATTATTAGTTGCAAAAGAAGCCGATTTATGTTCGTTTGAAATGGAAGCAAACACAACCGTTTATCTTTTCGGAGGGAAACCACTTCCTGAAGAGCGCTACATTCACTGGAACTTTGTGAGTTCAGACAGATCGAAAATCGAAAAGGCGCGTGAAGACTGGAAACAGCAGTTATTCCCCAAGATCAAAGGCGAAGAAGACCAGTTTATTCCCTTGCCTGATTTTCCGTTTAGGTAGAATCAAGACCAAAGACTTTATTCACTGCCCGATGAATAATCATTCAGAACTGCCCTCCCCCTTAATCCCCCTCCAAAGGGGGAGACGACAATTCCGCTTCTTAAACAGAATCTCTTTTCGATTTTCAGTGTTACTTTTTCATATTTAATTGTTCTATAGCAGACAAGATCATTTGGTTTAAAATAAGGGTAAAAAAAAGACGGAGCAGGTTTCAAAACCGCTCCGTCTTTCATTTTTTATGAAATGTGTTTTACTGCATTCCCTGCATCGGTTCCGGTTTCACAAGTGTTCCGCCTTTACCAACTTCAATTAATTCAACATAGAATACCAAAGTTGCAAACGGAGGAATACTTTGGTCAGGAGGATTTGCACCGTAAGCCATAGCCTGAGGAACATACAATTTATACTTTCCGCCTTTCTTCATGAATGGAATACCAATACTCCAACCAGGGATAACGCCGCCAAGATTAAACGGAACCGGTTCTCCGCCCAAAGAGCTTTGAAGCGTATCTCCGCTTGTCAGCATCAAAACGTAATGTGCTTTTACATCATCAGAAATTGTTGGAGAAACTCCTGTACCGGCTTTAATAGTTTCCATGTACAATCCTTGCGGCAAAGACTGAATTCCTTTTTTCTTTTTCACTTCGTCAAAGTAAACACGCTCGGCTCTATTCACTTCAGAAGTAATTCGAACATTTACTTTTGCCATGAAATCAGAAAGTGTTTTTGTTTTAACTGCTTCGCTGATTAATGTGTCCTGATCTTTCAATCCTAACTCAAAACCGTAAACCAGGTACTTTTTATCAAAAGACGACATGAACTTAATATCTGTCCATGATTTATTGAAAGTAGCTCCCAAAAATTTACCTATTGCGTTTGAACCTTGTTTCAGGTATTGCTGATTGAACTGCATTCCATCAACACCCAACAAGTTCTTCAACATTTTTTCAGACTCGGTATTATATGACTCTGCATTGTCTAAACCTTGTTCAAAACCTTTCACCATTTCCGTGTGATCGTACTTTGCTTTGTTCGGGTCCTGATCCATTTGATGTGCGTGATCTGCACCGATCAAATATGACAACTCCTGTTTAGCGTTGTTCAAAGGCAATGTTTCTACACCGTCTTTTTTTGTGTCTTCTCCACAAGAAGCCAGAATCAGGCTACCAGCAAGAATTAATCCTCCGAAAAATTTCATAATTAGTTTTGAATTGCGATTAGTTCCACATCAAAGATCAAAGCCATAAACGGTTTAATTGCACCACCCGGATGAGGATGTGCCCCGTAAGCTAAATCTTGAGGAATGTATAATTTATATTTCGATCCAACCGGCATTAATTGTAATGCTTCTGTCCAACCTTTGATTACCTGGTGCACTCCGAAAGTTGCCGGTAATCCGCGATCAATTGATGAATCGAAAACTGTTCCGTCAATCAATGTTCCATGGTAATGAACCTGTACGGTATCATTTGCCGTTGGTTTCGGTCCAGTTCCTTCCGTAATTACCTCATACTGCAATCCACTTGCAGTTGTAGTAACTCCGGCTTTGCTTTTATTCTGATCAAGGAAATTCTCACCTTCTTTTTTATAAACTTCAAACTTGGTAGCTGCAACTCCCTGCAAATATTCCTGAATAACACCGTTTGCCTGTTCCGGAGAATACAACAATGTTTTCCCTGCAAAAACATCAGCAATTGCCTCTGCCATTACTTTCGGATCAATTCCATTCAGATCTTGCTGCATCAAACTATCTGCAACTGATAAACCGATGCAGTAGCTTACGGCCTTAATATCTTGTGACATATTTATTTTTTTGTGCAAAATTACTAATTACGGGTGACTAATCGGTAATTGAATCAATGAGCATTCTTCAATAAGCAGTATAA
>CAMLIF010000121.1 GCA_946479985.1 uncultured Flavobacteriales bacterium | reverse complement strand
GACCACCGAGATCTACACTCTTTCCCTACACGACGCTCTTCCGATCTGAATTCGTTCATTAACGCCTTGTCTTTCATAGCGATCAATTCATTCTTGATCTCCAGGATTTTCTTCAGTTCTTTCTTCGTGTAATTCAGTTTAATCTGTCCGTCTATCGCTTCGAACGAAACTAATTTGAAATACAGGGCTAAAATATCCGACATCAACCTGGCGTTGGCCATAGTTTGATTGGCTTTGTACTTTTCATAAATCGCGTTCACACGACTGAGATCCAGCACCTGGTTATATTCCTTGCTGCGTAATTGTTCAACGCCGTTTTCGATACCTTGCAATGCCGTAAATTGTTTGAAATAATCGGCCATTAAATAAAAGGTGAACCATGTGCCCTGATCTCTGCCCGAGCTTTTTTCTATAGCCGAATTACAGTATGTCATTACTTTCTCAAACTCTCCGGAATTCAGGAGAATTAGTGGTAAACAAGTAGCTGCAACCGAATCGTTAGGATTGATCCTGAACGCCTGTTCCAGATCTTCAACGGCTCCTTCCATTCCTAAATTTAGTTTCAGAATTCCTTTAAAGGAATGATATATTGCACTGTCTTTTGAAAAGGTCACTTCCAGGTTATCGTAAGCCTTTTGAAAGTTCTTTTGGGCAGCCTTTTGATCGTTAACAGCAACATAATAATTTCCTAAATTATTCCAGGATATGCTATTTGCAGAATCTTTGGAAAGTTGCTCTTCCTGCAGTTTTTTATAATCGAGCGTGTAATCGATACTTTTCTCAATCTGATCAAAAGTGCCAATGAGATCGTAAGTGGAAATGGTATATTCCAAAGACACTTCCGGGTTAAAAAGTTGTTTTTCAAGTGCTATGATTTCTTTTTTCAATTGATCATCGGCGGGCTTTTTCAGTGTATAGGTTTGTGCCCATGATCCCGAGATGAAACCACCTGCAGCGAAAGCAATAATTAGGGTGGTACGCAGCAAATTTCTCATAGTTGTAAAAGTAGAAATTAATGATTTAACGGATTGAGAATAACCCGCAAAAAACCAAACGTTGGAAGTATGACTAAATTGCCTGAAAGTATAAGTAGAAAAGGAAAATGTTATTTTCCCGATTTGATTGAGTTGAGTTCACTTTGCAACGCCAGGAACTGCTGTTGGAGCAAATTCATCTGCTGACTGAGAAAGCTGATCTGGCTCGACATTCCTTTCAGATAAACATTGTGGCTGTCGGAAAGATAATTGGTGTCGCTTAGTAATTCAATCGGAGTGGTCTTCAGGATTTCAGCAATTTCGTATAGCCTTGTCACATTGATATCAGTGACACCTCTTTCGATATTGGAGTAAGCAGCTACAGTCAGATTCAATTCATCAGCCATGTTCTGCTGACTGAATCCCAACTGAATTCGGTTATAACGAATACGTTCTGCAAGCTTTTCCTTCATGATCTCAAAATTACATTGGCCGCTTTTGCAGTTGTGTCAGTGATGATTTAAAATGTTCAGTTAGTATTTTTAATGTTTTAGTTTGGGTTGATTTGTGTATTGTGCTGCTGGGTTTATACCTTATTCTAAGATCATTTTCCTATTGCCAAAATCGCTCGGTACACGTGAAAATTTCGATTTTTTCAATGTACGTAATTAAAAGAACAATGGGCTGGTTTGCTTTTTGAGAAACACGAAACGAGTGTCAGTTAATAAGTATGTCGTTCCTATTCCTAAATTTGCACTTAGCTTCATTCATCTATGATTACATATAATCCTAAAAGTTGGCGGCATCTGATCTTCCGTTTGGCAAAAAGCGATACGCTTTCCATGCTGAAGAAAGAGTTGTTCATCATTTTTCTTTTTACGCTGCTCGTTAGCTTTATACTTCACTTGTTCGGAATTCCCAAACAACTTAAAGATTTATTCCAGGTATACCAGATTCTTGGGTTTGTTATCTCGTTATTACTTGTTTTTAGAACGAATACTGCTTATGACCGCTGGTGGGAAGGACGAAGAAAATGGGGCGAGCTGGTAAACGATTCCCGCAACCTGGCGGTGAAACTTACAGCTCTTGATCTAAGCCCGGAAGACAACGATTTCTTTGCGCGGCACATCGGGAACTTTGCATTGTGCATTAAGGAGCATCTTCGGAAGGGAACAAAATATGAGTTAATGGATCTGACAGAGGACGAACTGGAGTTTCTGCAGAATCTGGATCACGTCCCTTCGGGAATTGTAGAATTAATATACCAGCGCTTCAACCAATTGAAGAAAAAAGGAATTTTTTCAGAAGAGGATATTTTGCGTTTGGATAGGAACCTGAACGGATTTATTGATTGCGTCGGAGCTTGTGAACGGATTAAAAACACCCCGATTCCATATTCTTATTCGCTCTTTTTCAAGAAATTCATTTATGTGTATGTCATTACCCTTCCATTGGTTTTCGTTGGGTCTTTCGGTTATTTTTCTTCATTGATAGTAACATTTATCTACTACGTTTTTGTAAGTATAGAAGTACTGGCTGAAGAGATTGAAGATCCGTTCGGAACAGACGACAACGATTTGCCTACTGATGAGATGGCACAACGAATAGAGGGGATTGTGGCTACTATTTTGCGGAAAGACGTGATCAGCAATTGTGAGTAAATTCCCTGATTTATGGTCCAAGCTTTTGAAATAATTTGTCATTAAATATATGATATGAGTAAACCGGCGGCCGGACGGATGTTCCAGGACATAAATTTCACCGTAAAAAGTGCGAAAGGAAAGAAACTGGAACAATTAATAGGAGTAGAAAATCCGGATAACCCGGAAGGCGGTCCATGTCTGATCTATATCAAAATGGAAGGGATCAGCTGGTCGCAGTATTTCTTAGATGTATGCTTTGGCGTTTGGGAAAACTGGGGTGAAATTGAGACCGACGACGAAGCATATTCTTATCATGATTACGCTAAAAAATTCGGAATTGAAAACGAGATCATCCAATTGGCTTACTGCAAAGACAGCGAGATAATACTGGAATTTGAAACCGATAAAAAACTCATTCTGAAATATAAAAATCCGGATGAATGGGATGGTGATACGGAGATGGTTTTGATCTAATTATCATTATTCATCGTCAGTTCAAAAACGTTTTCTGTCTCCCCCTTTATGCTGGCGCTGATCGCATGCCGCCCCTAGCTTTAGAGATGGCACAAGCTTTTGCATAGACGCTGGAGGGGAGTTATGTACAATAAACACCCAACAAACAGTTAGTGCTTCTTTTGCGAAGTGTTAACGGAGCCAATTCGCGAATTCGCGGTAAGCTTGTATCCCGCGAATGCACGAATTTCGTGCTCGCTAACGCTGCGCAATTTAGATACCTTCTGATGACTCTGATAAGTATCAGACTCCGTCAGATGGGAGGGATTTCTGATTGTTGGATATTTCTCAATAATTGATAATTTCACCGCATGAGTAAAAAAACATCAACCAAAATGCGTGTGATCCACCGCTACCTTGGATTTTTTCTGGCAGGAATCATGGCTGTATACGCAATCAGCGGCCTCGTTTTAATTTTTCGTGATACCGATTTTCTGAAAAGTGAGCAGATCGAAGAATTCAAAATTGCTCCGAACATTCAAAACGAAAATATCGGTAAAGCGCTTGAAATGCGCCGTTATACGTTTGAGCGGGAAGAAGGAAACATGGTGTATTTTAAGAACGGTGATTACAATAGAAAAACCGGAGTTGCGCATATTACCACAAAAGAACTTCCGTACATTCTGGATAAAATGACGCATTTACACAAAGCATCAACCGACGATCCGCTTTATTATCTGAATATTTTCTTCGGAGTTTCGCTGTTGTTCTTTGTCGTGTCAGCGTTCTGGATGTATTTGCCCAAAACTCAAATCTTCAAAACAGGATTGTTGTTTTCGCTTGGCGGTTTGGTCCTGACATTGATTTTGTTGCTTGTATAAGCATTCCTGCCGAACTGATACGAAGGTTGTAAACTCTTGCGTATTTCAATTATTATTATTTTTCAATCTATGAAAATCGGTCTTATCTCTTTATTGCTGCTTGCATTCAATGTTTGTGGTCAAACCATATCAGCCGTTGATTGCGAAAAAATCCTTGACAATGAGCCTGTTTTCATGCGTGTACCTGCAATGGAACTGAAGGACTCTATACAAACTGATTTGGATATCCTGGCTGAATGTGGACAATTGGATTCCATAGATCGAACAATTCTGAATGATATGTTGGGAACTATCGCTGTTCGTATGATGCAGGAAGATAAAGAAATTACCTACGGTACCTTGTTGGATGGAATAAAGGAATTTAAACAGATGGAGGAATATGTTCGTATACGTGAGCAACTGATGAAAGGCTCTGTGGATGAAAAGGTGGAAGAAAAATAATCCTGAACGGTAGGTTCTATTGACTGAGTATCAGTCTTTCGCAGAGTTTAAATGCGCATTTTTGTATTAATCAGCTAACATAGGAATGAGAAATCAACGCGTTGTAATCAAAATCGAAAATCCCTGTCACCAGAAATGGGATAAAATGACTCAGAACGAGCAGGGTAAATTCTGTGATCATTGTGCCAAATCAGTTACCGATTTCACTAACTTTTCAGATGCCGAACTGGCAAAAAAGTTCGCGTCAAATTCTGAGCGAATGTGCGGACGATTTGATAAGGATCAATTAAACAGGGTTCTCGAAAGCAAAAAGAATCAATCCTCTTTTTTACCGTCAAAATACCTGGCTGGATTAGTTCTTTTAACAGCCGCGAAAAATTCAGTTGCTTCAGAGTCTGTAATTCTGGTTAAAAACACACATATAACAAACGAGATTCAAAATTCAGATAACGGAAAATTGGTTTCTCATCCGAAAGATTCACTCAAAAAAGTCATTGAGGGAATTGTGTACGATGAAGAAACCGGAGAGACTGTGCCATCCGTTTTTGTGCAGGTAAGAAATACGTCGGCAAGTGCATTTTCTGATATCGACGGAAAATTCTTTATCGTAATTCCGGATTCCATCGTTACACAATTTGTAGAGCTATATACGGAAACATTGGATGGTGCAGCTGGTGATGTGGTTGTTGACAGAACCACAAACACGTCTAACATTGAGATTCGGGTTACTTATTCGACGGAACTGTCGGTAATTGGCGATTTTGTTCCATACAAACCAAGAAGATGGTGGCAGTTTTGGAAGAAAAAGTATTGAAGGAAAATGGACAATTACCAATACCTTAATTATCAAGAAGAAGTTCTGCATTGATAATTTTCTATTCTTATCTTGTAATCTCATTTCAGATTCATGATCAAAAGGCTTTTCTTAATATTCTTTCCTTTCGCTCTTTGCGCGCAACAGAAACCCGTCGATTATGTAAATCCGCTCATGGGAACCGATTCTAAAATGGAACTTTCCAACGGAAACACCTATCCGGCCATTGGCTTGCCCTGGGGAATGAATTTATGGACTCCGCAAACAAACTTGATGGGCGACGGTTGGGCTTACCAGTACGATGCCGAACAGATCCACGGATTCAAGCAGACGCACCAGCCTTCGCCCTGGATGAACGATTACGGTCAGTTTGCCATAATGCCCGGAAGTGGGAAAATGGTCTTTGATCAAAACGATAGAGCCAGCTGGTTTTCACATAAATCGGAAGTTTCAAAGCCGCATTATTACAGCGTTTATTTGGCTGATTGCGATGTAACAACTGAAATTACACCGACAGAACGGGCAGCGATGTTCCGTTTCACATTTCCCGAAAACGATAGTTCTTTTATTGTGATTGATGCGCTGGACCGCGGTTCGTATGTGAAGGTCTTTCCGGAAGAACGGAAAATTGTGGGTTACACGCAGCGTTATGCACGCGGCAAGCTGACAAATTTCAAGAATTGGTTTGTCATTTATGTCGACAAAGACATTGCCTTTTATGCCATTGCAGAGAATGGAAAACTTACTGGTACATCGACAGGCTCAGCAACCAAGAAAGACGAATCAACATCAAATCATTCCGGATTGGTGATTGGTTTTAAAACCCAAAAAGGGGAGCAGGTTCACCTGAAAGTGGCTTCCTCTTTTATTTCCGAAGAACAAGCTGCGTTGAACCTGGAACGTGAAATTGGAAAAAGGTCGTTTGATGAGGTTAAAACTTCTGCTGAGCAAATCTGGAATGAAAAACTGGGTAAAATTGAAGTTTCCGGCGGTTCCGATGAACAAATGAAAACGTTCTATTCGTGCTTATACCGAACACTGTTTTTCCCGAATAAACTGTACGAAATTGACGGTTCAGGAAAAGAAGTTCACTGGAGTCCGTATAACGGAAAGATCCTGCCGGGGAAAATGTTTGGCGGAACAGGTTTTTGGGATACATTCAGGGCGCTTTATCCCTTGTTGAACCTGGTTTATCCCGAAATTAACCGCGAAATGCAGGAAGGCCTGGTGAACGACTACCTGGAAGGTGGATTTCTTCCCGAATGGTCGAGTCCGGGTTACGCAGATATTATGATTGGCAATAACTCAGCTTCAATAGTTGCAGAAGCGTATATCAAAGGCTTAAGAGGTTACGATATTGAGAAATTGTATGAAGCTTTGCTTCACGGCGCGAATAATGAAGGTCCGGTAAGCGCGGTTGGAAGAGAAGGCGTTGAATATTACAACGAACTGGGTTATGTTCCGTACGACGTCAAGATCAATGAGAACGCGGCGCGTACATTGGAATATGCCTACGACGATTTTGCGATCTATCAGCTGGCGAAAAAATTGAACAAACCGCAGGAAGAAATTGATCTCTATGCCAAACGTTGTCAGAATTACAGGAATCTGTTCGATACTTCTACCGGTTTAATGCGTGGAAAAAACGAGAACGGAGAATTCCAGTCGCCTTTCAATCCGTTCAAATGGGGAGATGCATTTACTGAGGGAAATTCATGGCATTACACCTGGTCTGTTTTTCATGATGTTCAGGGCCTGATAGATTTGATGGGTGGAAAGCAGCAATTTATTTCCAAACTAGATTCGGTTTTCAGTCTGCCACCTGTTTACGACGATAGTTATTACGGAGGAATGATTCACGAGATCAGGGAAATGCAAATAGCAAATATGGGACAATACGCTCACGGGAATCAACCGATCCAGCACATGATCTATTTGTATAATTACGCCGGATCGCCTGAAAAGGCACAGTATTGGATTCGCGAAGCATTGAACAGATTGTACCAACCAACGCCTGACGGATATTGCGGTGATGAAGACAACGGGCAAACTTCGGCCTGGTACGTCTTTTCCGCACTTGGATTTTATCCTGTTTGTCCGGCTACAGATGAATATGTTTTGGGAGCACCGCTATTCAAAAAAGCCTTAATTCACCTGGATGATGGAAAACAAATTGTTTTAAATGCGCCTCAAAATTCTGCAGAGAACAAATACGTTTCTTCCATTACCGTCAATAAAAAACAGTATACCAAATTGTATTTGAAACACTCCGAATTAATGACAGGAGTTACGTTGGATTTTAAGATGGTTTCCATTCCAGTTGCCAATCGGGTATTTGCTCCAAAAGAGTTACCGTACTCTTTTTCTGTTGAGAATGAAGTTTTGAAAAAATAATTCAGTTATGGAAGGACTAACGAACTTCTATCTGAAGCAGGATGAAGATTTGCAGGGAACATTTTTAGCATTACGGGATTTGATCCTGAAACAGGATAACATCATAACGCATGAGTTAAAGTATGGAATGCCGTTCTTCTGCTTTAAAGGAAAAATGTTTTGTTACCTCTGGTTCCACAAAAAACACAAACGGCCATATATCGGAATTGTTGAAGGCGTTTTGTTTAATGAACCTTTATTGATTCCGGAAAAGCGCTCGAGAATGAAAATCATGCTCATTGAGCCGAATGAGGATTTACCTGTGGAGATGATTGAGCGAATTCTGGAGAAAGCGCTCCGGTTTTACCGAGAATGAAAGTTCCTGCTGTTAGGAACATATCGATATCAAAAAGCCAATAAAAGTTAACAGTCTAACTATCCGTAAATTATACAACATTCTTTTCTTAGATGTAACATGCCATGTACCTATTGTATTGATTTTTGTGAGATCAAATTTTAATATAAATTAAAAAGAAGTATATGAAAACACAGTTACTAAGATTGGGATTTTTTGTTCTCGTAATAACAATATCCTCAAACAGATTAATGGCATTTACAGCAGTCGCAGATGGTGACTGGACAAATCCTGCAACGTGGGGCGGTGTGGCTCCTTCCTCAAATGTCTCAAATCAGGATATCATCATTCCGTCCGGTATGGATGTAATCCTGAATACAGATGTTACTTTTTCAGGTCTTCTCAACAATTTTACAGTAGACGGAACATTAACCGGTTCTACTACTAACGAATTGACAATTGAATCGGGAACGTTTAGCGGAAGCGGTGATATTGACATTCAACGTATTATTTTCGATGGTTTGCTAACGGTCTATTCCTTTACAGGTGATCTGACCGTGAATACATTCGTAAATATGGGAGCAACCCTGACTATGACCTCGCAGGCTTCAGTTAGTGATTCTTTGAATCTTGACGGTGGCTCGTTAACATTAAGCACGGGTGGTAATTTAACAGTAGGTACGAGTTCAACCATTATCAGAAACGCTGGTTCATTGGCAACAACCGGAGGAGTATTTAATTCAACCGGAGATTACCACGTTCATTATATCGGCGGGGCAAAAACCACAGGTATTGAGATCAACTCATTGACTTTACAGAATGTAAATATCAGTCTCGATGATGTTACCACAATCCTTACTATGGGAACTGATATGACAGTTCAGGGAGATTTGGAATTGGATAACGGTATTTTAAGCGTTGGGGCAAATGACCTCGAAATTCATGGAAATATTGATCTTCAAACGGGTACTTCGTTAACAACAACGGCCGCTTCTAATCTAACGATTGAAACTGCAAATGCGTTGAATTCAGGATTAGTATTTACTTCCGGGTCATCAATTGATCAGTTTACTATTGAACATTCCGGTACAGGATCTGTAGAGCTTGAAAGTCCTTTATCTATTACGGGACAATTGCAATTGCATGACGGAACGTTAAGCATTGAAGGTGGTTCTACATTAACCATGAACGCAGGAAGTTTGATTCAGATTATGGATGGTGAGCTTGAAAGTAGTGGTGGAACATTTGTAGGTATAGCTTCTTATAATGTAGAGTATATCGGAGATTCAACGGTTACAACCGGACTTGAAATTACCGGAACAGGATTAAACGATGTGAAAGTAAACCTTGGGGAAGGTGAGGTTATTTTGGCCGGTAACGCAACTATTGGCGGAGAATTGGAATTGACAAACGGAAAATTGAACCTGAACACAAATGATCTTGTACTGAACGGAACATTAGATCAGGATATGGCAAGTCCGATTATTGGAAATATGGATTCTGATCTGCATCTGAACATTACAGTTACGGGTGAAGACACACTTTATATGGACGATTATGATCAAAATCTGGCGCAATTGGTTGTTGACTTAACAGGAGGAGATATTGTATTGGGATCGCTGCTTTATATCAATGATGAACTAACAATGACAAATGGTAATATCGTATTGATGTACGATAATCTGGTTATCAAACAAAATTCAGATATCACCGGATACAACGATACGCGATATATTATTACTCCATGGGATGGAATGCTTGAAATGTACGTAGGTACTTCTTCTCCTTATGTAGTATTTCCGGTTGGGACAATGACCAGTTATTCACCAGCCAGCATTCAGCAGGTTAATTCAGCTACGGCCGGAAATTTTATGGTAAAAGCTTATGATGGAGTATTTGTTAACGGAACCCAGAATGGAGGATTTAACAGCGCACTTACTGCAAGTGTAGTTAACAGAACATGGTGGATTGAATCCGATGCAACCGCTTTAGACATGAACCTGAAATTAGGCTGGATGGTCGGATCAGAAGTAAATAGCTTCGATCGTACTAATGCATTTATCTCTCATTACGATGGTAGCTGGGATATTCAGACAGGAGAAAATGCGGTTACAGGTATGAACAATACATACGAGATTGATCGCAGCGGAATTACCAGCTTAAGCCCTTTCACCGTTGCAGATGAAGACGCTGAATTGATTGTGGATGAAAACGATTTGTTAAGCATCAATTTGTATCCTAATCCGTGTACAGACGTAATGAATATCAGCTATACAACTGCTGGTAAATATTCATATCAGATAACAGACAATGCAGGAAGAATTTACGATGTAGTTGACAACGGAAGCAATCAAATGGATGTGTCTGCGTTAAGCACAGGTTCATACCTGCTGAGAATGACTAACGTTGAAACCAATAAAACAACAGTTAAAAAGTTTGTGAAGAAATAATCTTTTCATACTTCTAATAGGTCCCTCCCTGAATTCTTCGGGGAGGGATTTTTTATGCTGTTATTTTACAACCTGAATCTCACCGGAACCTTATTTTCAATCGCAAAAAATGCCCATTTCCCGTCAAGTGAAACCCAATGCTTTAAGTAGTCCGATGGCAATTCAAGTTTCAATCCTTTGAATTCAAGATTGATTTCTTTCGTTATGGTTTTCGTTTTCAGATCGAACCAGGCAAGATACCATGGTGAAGTAGAAATAACAGTTTTCTGATAACGAAATACAAATTGATTGTTGCAAATACCCAATCCTTCCGCATGGATAAAAGATAAATCGGTTAGACGCGTTTCATCTGTTTTAACGGCTGGCGTTTGCGGAATAGTTGTTATTATCGCTCCGTTTTGAATGGCTGCCTGAGTAGAATCGGTTACAGTTACAGTTATTTTTTCAGGGCCTGTGTTTGGTGCACTAAAAAACGAACGTTTAATAGGATTTGTTTCGTCGATTGGTTTTAAAATATAATCAATGCAGCCAACTGTAGCAACGCTTTCAATATTACCGGGATAACTGTCTCCGTTAATATATCGCGGAAGTTCTCCGAGAATCGTAAAGTCTTTGTGGTAAAAGTCGTAAAACGGTTCCGGTGGGGTTTGAGTAACTGCAAACGTTTCAATGTTTACAAAAAATGCATCACCTTCCTGGTTTGTGGCTTTCAAATAACTTTCCACTTTTGTAAGTTCAATAACATCCTTAAACTGTTGCCTGTTTTTAACACAAATTCGTTTCTTCAGCGTATTGAAATCGAGTATTTGATGATCAGGAGAAAGCATGTCGACAGCTGTTAACGACGGGGTTGTTAACCAAATATAACGGTCGCTGTACCCAAGCAATTCCGACTGGTGATCCAATCCTTCCTGAATGGGAACTGTAATTTTATCCTTGTATGCGTGAGTTTTGAAATCGTATGTATGGATAAGGAAGAAGTCTTCCTTCGAGTTTTTATATTGTTTGTAGGTTTTATCTACGGAAACGAGTAATTGGTTATTCTGAAAACTGAGGGCGTATCGCCAGGTGGGATCTTTGGTAATTCCCCTGTTAATAATAACAAG
>CAMLIF010000120.1 GCA_946479985.1 uncultured Flavobacteriales bacterium | reverse complement strand
ATGCAAAAGCGCGTACTGTTGATCATTCATCAGGGAAATTTGATCATCAGGAAAAGGTTATTCAGCATTTTGAGAAGCATCCTGAAGACAGATTAAAAATTCAATACCAACTTCAAAAATTAAATAACCAACAGGCTTATTATATTGTTGATCTTTTTCAAGAAGAATTGGATGAAAAACCTCGTTGGTATACCCTCATTCCAATTCTTTCCTTGGGATCACTTTTAAGTCTCTTACTGTCTGCAGTAAACCCTGGATTCGTTTTTTTATTTCTAAGTTTTTTTGCGATAAATATCCTAATTCACTATGGATTGAAAAGGAAGACGAACATGTTTATCAATTCGATACCAGCGCTGCTTTCTTTAGGTGCAGTCGCAAAAAATATGTCCAAATATGATTTTTTAAAAAGGAGCGAAGGAAATATCGATTCGTCACTAAGAGCCATTACAACTATTCGTAGAAAGATGTCCATGTTCAAGCTGGAACAAAAGGTAGATAGCGATATCGAAGCATCATATTGGTACTTACTGGAATTAATTAAAATCACTTTTTTATTGGAACCGTTGTTACTGTTTAGTTCACTGGACAATCTGCGCATTAAATCAAAAGAAATAGAGCAGGTTTATCGTTTTGTAGGGGAATTGGATTCAATCATTTCCGTTTCTTCGTTGAGATTTGGACTGGATCACTATTGTGTCCCAACAATCTCTAATGATGTCAGCAAAGTCCGATTCGAGGATATGAGGCATCCGCTTATTCCAAACTGCGTTCCGAATAATGTAGACTTTGAAAAATCGGTTCTTCTGACTGGCTCTAACATGTCAGGCAAGACAACCTACATTCGAGCTATCGGATTGAATACTATTTCGGGGATGACACTCAACACATGCTTCGCTAAATCAGCAATCATTCCAGTTGCGAACCTGTTCTCGGTTATTCGAATTGAAGATGACTTGATGAACTCAAGTAGTTATTTCTTTAAGGAAGCGGATGAGATGAAAAATATCATTCAGCAGACGGGACAAACTACCTGCTCCATTGTTTTATTGGATGAATTGTTTAAAGGAACTAATACAATTGAACGAATTGCTTCGGCGAAGGCAATTCTTTCATTTCTTTCCAAAAGGAATAATCACATTTTTGTTTCCACGCATGATACAGAGCTAACAGCACTTTTAAAAGATGAATTTGAATTGGCTTATTTCTCCGAACAGGTGACCAATGAAACAATTCATTTTGATTACAAATTAAAATCGGGAGTTCCAGGCAAAGGAAATGCCATTCGGATTTTAGAGATGAATGGTTATCCAAAGGAAATTACTCATGATGCTAATTCTTATCTAATAGAAATGGAACGAGGATAGGAGCAAATATTTGTTGACGTATCTCGTTTGTTCCAACCCATTAATTCTCATCCAAAGTGTTCGACTCTAGTTGCGGTAGGTTCACAACAAAAAGAAAAGCCTTGATAATTTATTTATCGAGGTTTTTCTTTTTTTGGACTTTGTCTCGATTTTATAATTGATTCTGCGGCGGACTGTGCTGCGGAAGCAATACACTTTTAATGTATGGGCCTGGGTTCCCTGCCTGTCGAAATGACAGTGCAGACAGGGAACCTCAGCGGGATCGTACGATGGAAAGACAGTTGACTGAAAACCAGTTAACTGTCTTTTTATTTTCCCCATTTTTCGAATTTCTTTATAAGGGTATAATTCTATAGTTGTTAATTGAGTTCAGGTTGCGAATGTTTTTTTACTTACTTTGATACCTCTTTCCAAAATTTTTCTTCCCAATCTTTTCCATTTCGCCATTCTAAAACTATTCTGGATAGTTCATTTTCACGTTTCGTTGTTGTGTCCATTGAATTTGAAGGAACGTCAATTAAGTGAAGACCATATTTTTTTTCAGTGTCATATATTTTTTCTTCATTGTACTTATCCGTTCTTGTATAATATAGCAGTAAAGTATAATCTTTAAACTCCATTAAATGCGCTTTAAGCATAGTGGTATCCAGACACACGACATTTTCCTGATATTCCATCATTGTTTCAATCGTCGCGAGACTAAGCAAATCATTTAGTTTATAATTTGAACCCAATAGCGAATCAGAGTGAAAATTTTCATAACTCAATTCTAAGGCTTCATATTCAACTTCTTCCCCGTATTTATAGGAGATTATTCCCAGCGGAATTTTTTCTTCACATGTAACAGCAACTGCAATTTTATTGATGTTCATACTGAATTGTGTAAATCCAAAGTGATTGAATGTTGCAACCAAAAATAACGTAGTAAGATATTTCATTTTGATTTAGTTGAAATTATGTTTCTAATGTAATCATCTTAATTTAAATTAAGGAATCAATCCAGGAATGATCAAATTATATATATGAAATAAGTTGGGAACGAGAGCAGTTGATTTTATGGTGTTTTCCAAATTGCTTTCAGCCTTTCAGTTCCATTTAATCCTGCTTCAACCTAAATTAGTTTTGCAGCAAGGGTTCCAATCTGTCCATTGTTTTTGCATATTTGGCTTCAGCGGTTATTCCGGCTTCGAATTCCTCCCAGATAGCAATGAACTCTTCTTGCCTGTTCAGTAGGAAGAAGCCCGAAAACTCGGTTCGCAGCCAATCTTTCATCATCTGTATTGGAATGATCTTTTTCAGTATCATAGTTAAATGTGTCACCGGCATCAATTTCAACAATGTCATGGATCAACACCATTTTAAGCACTTTTAATTAGTCGATGGAATGATTGGAATGTTCCAGCAATACTATTGCCATTACTGCATTTGCGCTAAATTCCGAAAACATTTTCTTACAATCGGACCAGGAAATTCCGCGAACCGGAAAAAAGGATTCCATTGGAAGATGTAACTGGCCCACTAAACTAAGAGCCATCATACTTTAAGTTCTGTTGAATTGCGCTAACTTCGCTTTACACTATGAATTATGTATAAACGATTTGCCTTCCTGAAACCAATCACTTTTGTGGTTTTCCTCCTGCTTATAAAAAGTGCTTATTCCCAAAAAATTGTCCGTTTAGAAGAAAAATACGGGATTCTGGGAAAAGACAACACGATTGTTGCCGGTGATTTTGATTCGATTGTTGAAGATGCGGAAACATTTGACGATGAGAATCCTTTCTTTACATTCTATAAAAATGGAAAGCAGGCAGTTGTTTTTAAGAACAACTTGTCAACCTTTGATAAGGAGTCTTCTCTTTCTTTCTATGATGCCGTTCGTCCTTCCCGCTGTTACGGTTCAACCGCTATTTCATTTATAGTTCGCGATAACAACAAATATGGCGTTGTGGAAGAAAATGGAATTTTCATGGTTCCGCTAATCTACGATTCAATTTATCAAAATTCTGTTGGAAGTAAAATCCTGGTTGTAAGATCGGGAAACAAATACGATTTTTTGGATTTGGTCCTGGATGTTGACACGAAAAAAGAACTTTCATTTCCGTATGACCAGGTATATCCTGAAACAGAACGCGCCGGGTTCACGAACTTGCGGATCGGCAACAGATACGGATTCTATTTTAACGGAATGAATGGCAATTATTACAAGCGCGGATTTGTTGACGTGAAATATGATAGTTTGATAAGGCCGAACGATTACTTACTTTCTTCATGGTCGGGTGATACCTTGTGTTACTTTTATATGACAAACCGACTTCCCAATTACGGAAATTTCAGAGAATCTGAAATCTATTTTGCCGAACACACACGCTTTATAGATGTGCAATCAAAAGAGAGTATGATTCATGAGGGTTTGAATCGGAAGGAGCAAGTTCTGTTTATATATCCCATGCTTTATATTGATTATAAAAACGAAGACGGATTTTATTATTACGACTTGTCAGAATCGGTTCGAATAACTTATTTTGAACCTCGTGAATCGACCAGTTACAGTTATGAAATTCTGGTATTGAAGAATCAGGATATTTATCATCCGGATACTTTATTCGTACATCTGTTTCGTGTAAAGGAGTACAAGGGATTCACCCCAATTCAATCGTTTTATACAGTTGCTTACCCCGGCCTGATCTTTACAGCGGAACTGGAAGAAAACCAAACCATTCGTTTTGAACAATACAGTAAAAATGCTGAATATGCCAGAATGCTTACTGTTTCTACCGTCCCAAATCATAAAGGGAAATACAGAACTTACGCAATGAACGGTTATCTGTCAGGTTGGAGTGGTAGAGTTCAGCCAAATAAGCCCCCAGCTGAGAATAACAACTTCTCCGGCAATGGCGGTGGCGGAAAAAGCGGCGGCTGGATGGATGTTTTGTGGATGGGAGGAAGGTAATTATTCTACCGGTTCCCCGTTGATATAATTCGTTTTGTAAACCGTTTTGTCTTCCAGCACTTTTTCTTCCGTAATTCCGTTTCGCAATCCGTTTTTAACAGCAATCGTGTTGCGGCTTCCGCTCATCTCATAAACTATTTTTCCGGAATAAGGCTTCCCTTTTTTACTCAGGAAATACTCCGACATCAAAACGCCGTCTTCCATAGTTAGCTCACAGTTTATACCTGAAGATTTGTACAAGCGTGCCCATTTACCAAATTTCTGGTTGCTTTCGTTATAGTTTCCTGAGTACTTTAAAACTTTATTCTCATATAAGTACGGACCGTATTTGTAGTAAGAATCTACCACGCCATCGCCTTCAAAAATCTGTGTTTCATCTTCGAAAATGGTGAATACATGTTGGTTTGGTTCCAGTTCCGTTGCTGGGATTCGGTAGGAAGCGTTAACAATTGCATCTCCGCTATCGAAAACATAGGTGAAATACCAGTATTCCGAATCTTCTTTTGTAAAGATTACTTCTTCCGTCATGATTCCGTCTTCGAAATACTGCATCACATGACGGTTGTCTGTTTTAAAACGTATCCGTTTCGTCAGTTTTTTGTCTTTGCCGTAGTAACGCCATTCACTAACCGGAAATGAATTTGCGTATTTACGAATGCTCAGCGTGTCTTTCGTATTCAGGTACATTCCAATAATTGTCCCGTCTAAGTAATCGTCTTTGTAAGACCCTTTTACAGTTGCATAAGCCTCGTTATCTTCATTGAAAAGAGTTTGTGTATATGGCCCGCTTAGCTTATTACTCAGATAGAAACATTTGAAAGACTCAACTCCGTTGGTGTATTCCTTGTATTCACCGAATTTCTCGCCACCAATGTATTTATATTCCATTTCCAGGTTTCCGGCTTCGTCGTATTCCTGTGCTAAACCTGATTTCTTTCCGTATTTATATTCATAGACCGACTGCAGTTTCCCGTTCGGAAAATAGAAATGTGCGGGCCCGTCGAGTGTTCCGTCCATGTACATTTCATCCGAATCCAACGTTCCGTTTTCATTGTAGAATTGAAACAATCCGTGTTCCTTGTCATTTCTCCAGTTGCCTACTTTTTTGATTGTTCCGTCTTCATAGTACGAAGTGCTTTTTCCGTTCAGCTTTCCTTCGTACATGGCGTATTCCGACTTAACAGCCCCTGAATCGTAGTAAGATTTCTTTACACCGTTTCGAACATCTGCCTTTGATTCTTTGAGGATAACTTCGAACTGATCTCCCTTTTCGAAGCCTTTGCTATCGTATTCGATGAGGTAATATTTGTCATTCGCATAACGCTTCGTGAACTCTTTCTCGTCCTGTTCAATGTGCTCAAATTTGAAATTCGAATCGTAAATACTTAGACTGAAAGGTGAAGTCAGATCGTAATCGAAAATTTCATATTGTGCACGAATAGGGGTGGTTCCGTCAAACCCAACCGACATCCAGGCTACGGCTTTGTCTGTTTTCGCAGTGTATTTGTATGTCCAGACCCAGGTTTCAACGCCCTCAATGTGCGAATCTTCTTTTTCATAGAAAACCCAGCCTTTTGCTTCCAGGTGAGTTTTGATCTCGTTTACAGATTTCTTTGTTAAAAAGCCGGTTAAATCAGTGAGTTTAATGCTCTGTGCAAAGGAAAAAGTGCCTGATACCAGTAATAGCAGCAATACGAGTTGTTTCATGGGTTTAGAATGAATTTTTGGTTTCGAATATACTGAAGATTCCTGAATTGGTTGAAATGCAGGGCCGAACCATTCGAAATTTATATCGGCGAATACGGCAGTAGTAAATGATCAATTTGCCGGTTTCGTCGGGTAGTCAACTACAATGAATTGCCTTTTTAGGATTATCTTTACCCGCATAATATTTTAAACACCCCGGTTATGAGTACAAATACAGCTTCTATAGAAAAACCAATTGTTTCTAAAATTGCTGAAAACATTATTGGTTCCGAAATCATTAAATTGGCTGCCGAAGTAAATGAAAAGATTAAGCAGGGAGAGAAAATCTACAATTTGACGATCGGAGATTTTAACCCGAAACAATTTCCCA
This sequence comes from uncultured Flavobacteriales bacterium, assembly GCA_946479985.1. The sequence goes on along the minus strand of CAMLIF010000120.1, from coordinate 5,249 downwards.
TTCCTGCTGAATTGAAAACAGCAATCATTGAGGAATATACAAATGACCAAACCAATTATCCGGCAGCTGACGGAATGTTGGAATTACGTCAAAGCATTTCGCAATTATTGAAAATGCGTGGTGAGTTGGATTATGCTGTCAATGAAATTGTTGTTACCGGCGGCGCGCGTCCTGCAATTTATACCATTTTCAAGGCCTTGGTTGATGAAGGCGACACAGTTGTATTCCCGGTTCCATCATGGAATAATAACCATTATACTTATTTGAACAATGCAAAAGCGGTTCTGGTTGAAACACGGCCAGAAAACAAATTTATGCCAACTGCCGCTGAAATTGAACCGTATATTTCAGAAGCAAATTTACTGGCACTCTGTTCTCCGTTGAATCCTACAGGAACAGTTTTTAAGAAAGAAGATTTAGAGGCTATATGCGATTTGGTGCTGGCCGAGAATAAGATTCGTTCCGCGTCCGGAAAAAAACCGCTTTATGTAATGTATGATCAGATCTACTGGGCATTAACGCTGGGTGATACAAAACACTACAATCCGGTAACACTTCGTCCGGAAATGAAAGAATACACACTTTTCGTTGACGGTATTTCGAAATCACTGGCTGCAACCGGAGTTCGCGTTGGCTGGGCAATGGGACCAAAGGCGATTATGGATAAATTCAAATCGATACTGACACATGTTGGAGCATGGGCACCCAAGGCTGAACAATTGGCGGTTGCCTCTTACCTCAATAGCTTAACACAGTACGACACGTTTTTGGAGCATATAAAATCTGAGATCACAAAACGTCTTGTTGGGTTTTATGAAGGTTTCCAGGCTCTGAAAAATGAAGGCCACGGTGTTAATGCAATTGCTCCCGAAGCAGCAATCTATTTAACTGTTCAATTCAATCTGATTGGAAAAACCTGGAACGGCAGCGTCTTGAGCTCGACTCAGGATGTAACGAAATTCATTTTAGATGAGGCAAAAGTAGCAATCGTCCCTTTTTACGCATTCGGTTCGTCTGCTGAATCTACCTGGTACCGCTTGTCGGTTGGAACTTGTTCTGCAGAAGATGTTGACGGTGCAATCTCAGGATTAAGAACGGCATTGCAGAAATTGAGTTAATTGATTTCAATAAGTTTTCAATAAGTCGGGGCGAATAATTATTCGCCCCGACTTATTAAACTATAAAAATATTTCTTCCTGAAAGCCCGGTATTACCGGGCTTTTTATTTTTTTTTTCATGTTTGCTGTAACAAAATGGTAACTGGTGGGTCATACTATCAAATACGCTTTAATTGAAAGCATTTAAAAACAGAAACATGAAAACTCTAATAGTAGCAATAAGCACCATCGTTTTAACAGGAATTAGCTTCGCACAGGAAGATCCGGATACAACTCGTATGACGATTGGAGGAAAAGAAATCATTATTGTTTCTCCGAAAGGATCAGACATTAGTGTAATTGAAGATACCATTGATGCTTCTCCGAATGAAGAAGAATGGAACGAAATTAAAGCTCACTGGGGCGGTTTGGAATTTGGACCTACAATTTTGCTCAATGACAACATGAAGAGCAGTTTTATAGATCAGCCATATTGGGAGAACGATCCTGCACGCTCTTTTGCCTGGAACCTGAACTTCGCTGAACACAAATTCAAAATTTACAAAAACAACGTTGGTATTACTACTGGTTTAGGAATAAACTGGACGCAAATCGGACTTCGTCAGTACCGTTTGCAGGAAACAGACAGCGCAGTGTTTGGAGTGTACGACAGTGTTGTAACATATAAAACAAACAAGCTAACCGGGATTTATCTGACAGCTCCTTTGATGTTGGAACTTTGTTCAAACGAAGATGCTGATGACCGCGGATTTTATTTATCAATGGGAATTATCGGCGGAGTTCGTATCGGTTCTAACACAAAATACAAAGTAGAAGACGATAAAAGCGAGCTGAACGGAAAAACACGCGGAGCATACGGTTTAAGTGCCTTTAGAGCAGACGCAGCCGTGAAACTTGGATATGGAAGCTTTGGACTATTTGCCAACTACGGACTAATTCCGCTGTTCGATACAGATAAAACAGTTGCAGTGCACCCGGTAACAATGGGTCTTACCTGGAACTTCTAACAAAAACGAAACTTTATTTTTCATCAAAATAGTTAGGTAGACTGAAAGCGTAGCATAAGTAACACAGTCAACGAAACGGGCAGGGAAACCTGCCCGTTTTTATTGAACCTTACTCAGTTATTTTAAATCAGCAGCTATATCAAAAGCTATGCTTTTCCATCGCTTAAAGCAATTTGTGATTGCTTAGCTCAGTCTTCAAAAGCTATGCTTTTTCTTACTACTTTTGACTTATTCCGAATCTCGTATGATGCGTTATCTGTTAATTTCACTTTTATTTCTTGGTTTTGTTGGCCCCGCCTTCACACAAAAACAGTGCGTGTGTAATACAATGGAGACTTATATCAGGAATCGTGATCTCGACTCGCTTGAGACATATGAGCCGCATTCTTTAAAAATAGATGCCTGGCATTTTCTCCGGTTACCATTTTCACGTTGTAAAGCCTATGGAAATGAGTTGCTGGCTCAATACTATATTCAACAGGAAAATTATCCCAAAGCGCTGACGCAGTTAAAAGCTGAGCAAAAGAAACTTGATAGTCTTAACTGTGGGAAATCAGCCTATCTGGAGTTCCATATTACTTCTGCCGATTATTTGCTTCATGTAGGTGAATATCAAAAAGCAATTGATCTGCTGAACAAAAATCTTTCGGCGATCAGGAAATCAGGAAACAGTAATTTCTATTCAAAAACCTTGATTTTTCTTGCTACCGCTTATTCCCAACTGAATGATCAGAAAAACTCACTGAATCATATTAAACAAGCATACGAAGTTGTATATAAAAGCCCGGATGGAATTTCGAAAACGGATAATCTTCTTCGGCTTTCTTACCGTTACTATTATCATTTCAAACGTACCAGAAATAATATTTATCTCGACAGCAGTATCCATGTTGCAGATTTTAGTTTGATCCTTTCTAAAAAGTACAAGTATTCCGATGGATTGGCTCAGTCATACAACTTGTTGGAAAACAAAGCATATCATACAAACAATTTCAGTTCGGCACTTCTTTATCTTGATAGTGCACTTGCGTCAACAAATCCGGCAGTTCATTATAACGACAGAGAAGGGTTTTTCTCTGACAAGGCGGACATTTATCTGCAATTGAAAAAATATTCTAAAGCTTATGAGTGTGCCGATTCGAGTTTGTTTTATGCGTTGAAATTAGGCAACCCGTATCGGGTAAAATCGGCGTTGGAATTGGTTTACAACTGTTCAAAGCTAAGCGGTGACTATGAGCGCGCATTATTGGTTTTTGAGGATATCTCGAAAATGGAAGATAGTTTGAAAACTCTAGAGAGCACTAGTCGTTACAGCGATTTAGAGGATCGTTTTCATCGTGTGAACTCCGTTAAGACAGAAGAAGAGTACAGCCAGGATAAAAAATTGCTTCAGCAGCAACGCGAGATTGGGGAGCTGAAACGGAAACTTATTTTAGTTGGGATCATCATTTTTGCTTTGCTGGCTGTTTACCTGATTATGGTTTTCCGTCAAAAATCAATTAAGCAAAAACAAACACTGCTCGAATCGGAAAATAGATTTAACAGGGCACGTGTGAACCCTGCTTTTATTCATGGAGCGCTGCAGGCCATTCAGGCTTCTAAAGACGGTTCGGCAAATGAAAAAAACCTTGCTGCTTTCTCGAAACTGATGAAACGCCTGGTTGAAAGCGCAGATAACGACTTTTTCACCATTGACAAAGAGCTGGAATTTATTCGCTTATATCTGGATATTCAGCGTCAAAAAACCAACAATAAGTTTACCTACGAATTTGAGTTGGATGAAAACCTGGATCTGCATGATTTGTGCATTCCAACTATGATGATCCAGCCTTTCCTGGAGTATTCCATTGAAAATGGTTTCCGTAAGATTGCCTACGAAGGTCATATCATGATTCGGGTTCTTCAAACACCGAACAACGAATTGTTTATTCAAATCCAGGATAACGGCCTCGGATTAAAAGCCCAGGATTTTATTCGTGCCAACCAAATGATCATAGATCGGATGAATGTGTTTAACAAAATGAATAATTCAAGTCATTCATACGTTGTGCGCGAACGACAAGCCGGCGGAATGCAGGTTGATATCTACCTGCCGCTTATGTCTATTCACACTGCTGAAAAATTACTTTCCGAAGAAGATTAGATGTTCTTTGCTGCTGCAGCTGCGTAATGCTTTTGTAAGATTACCTGAGCGCGTCTTTCTTCACCATCTGTCCGCTTGTACGTGTTGGTTAGTTTTTTGTCGATAATACGCGCTTTTACGTTATCCGACCAAAGTGTTTCAAACACAAATGAAAGTTGTTCCTGGATAGCTTTATCGTTGATTGGAACCGCCACTTCAATGCGTTTGTCCATGTTTCGTTCCATCCAGTCAGCTGAACTCAGGAAGTAAACCGGTTCTCCACCGTTTCCAAAGATCATGAACCTGCTGTGTTCCAAAAACCGGTCTACAATACTGATTCCTTCAATATTGGCACTTTTCTTTCCCATTTGAGGAATCAAACAGCAAACACCGCGAACTATCAGCCGGATTTTTACTCCTGCCGCTGAGGCCTCATAAAGCTTGTTGATCAATTTCGAATCAACCAGGTTATTTACTTTCAGATCAATGAATGCAGGATTTCCTTTTCTGGCCTCTTTAATTTCATTTTGGATCAAACTGGTAATTCTTCTTCGGGCGTTTAACGGTGAAACATGTAAATGCTTGAAGTTATAAGTGTGAAGCGTGTATTCCATCAAATTGAATACTTCTGTTACTTCGTTTGATAGAATCCTGTCTGCAGTGAATAATCCCATATCGGTGTAAATACCCGAAGTTCGCTCATTGAAATTTCCGGTTCCGACATAGGAAATGAGTTGCCTTTTCTTGTCGGAGATACGTTCTATCTGGATGAGTTTACTGTGAATTTTCAGCCCCTCATAACCGTAAATAACTTGCGCGCCGTCTTCTTTTAGCCTTTCTGCCCATTGCAGGTTATTCTCTTCGTCGAAACGCGCCTGTAGTTCTACTATCACCTTTACTTCTTTTCCATTTCGAATAGCGTTTACAAGAGCATTCATTACCTGCGAACGGTTTAGATCGGAAGAGCACACGTCTGAACTCCAGTCACTTCCTGTGATCTCG
>CAMLIF010000119.1 GCA_946479985.1 uncultured Flavobacteriales bacterium | reverse complement strand
CCGCGTAAAATCGGTCGTATAAATTATCCAATAATTAACCCTAAAAACGAATTCTATACAAACAAGAAAATCAATGAAAAGGGAACTGTTACTTTGAACGAAATATTAAATAATTAAACATGATCTACGGATACATCAGAGTAAGCACCGATAGGCAAACAGTCGAGAACCAGCGCTTCGAAATCAATCATTTCTGTGAGAAACAAGTAATGGTGGTGGATAAGTGGTTCGAGGAAACGATTTCGGGCTCAATAAGCGTGCGCGAACGACAGTTAGGAAAACTGCTTAAAAAAATGAAACCGGGAGATGTGCTGATCTGTTCGGAGCTCTCTCGGCTCGGAAGAAACTTACTTATGATTATGGGAGTACTGAACGAATGCATGAACCGCGATATTCAGGTTTGGACAATCAAAGACAATTACCGCCTGGGAAGCGATATCAATTCCAAAGTGCTGGCGTTTGCTTTCGGATTGTCTGCAGAAATAGAACGGAACCTCATTTCACAACGCACAAAAGAAGCCTTGGCACGCAAACGTGCAGAAGGAGTCATTCTCGGGAGGCCAAAAGGCAGTAAATCTTCCCGAACCAAACTCACCGGGCAGGAAAAGAAAATCCTCGAATTGCTCGACAAAAAAGTCTCTTACAGTGCAATTGGCCGCTTACTCGGCGTGCACCGGCTTACCGTAAGCAGCTTCGTGAAAACTCAGCTGGAAGAAAGTACTTCCTAAAATTTAACAACTAAAACAATTTCATTATGGCAAACAATTTCATCACCAACAACAAGGACCAAAAAAACCTTAAACAGCGTTTAAACACACTCATTTCGATAAGTGATGAGCTGAAATTCCTGGTGGGCTATTTTTACTTTCATGGCCTCTCTAACATTTATGATGGCCTGCGAAAAAATCCGGAACAGCGACTGAAAGTACTTGTCGGTTTACAGGTTTGCAAACACCTCGGAAACATCATTGAATATACTGAGCAGTCTGACATTCCGGCTTCCAGGGATGAAGAATTTCAAAAATACCTGACCTCTTTGGGTTTTGCATTGAACAATGAAAACATGGATACCGAGGAAGCACACGACCAGGTGCGGTTTTTCGTGGAAATGATCCTGGAAGAACGGTTGATCATTCGTAAAACCGAAAATCCGAATCACGCCAAATTGTATCTTTTTCAACTGAATGAAGAGCAGGCGGAATACCAGAATTACGCCGGGCAGTTGATCACCGGAAGCAGCAATCTTACTAATCCGGGATTGCAGGGTCAGGAAGAGTTTAATGTGGAAATCAGGGATTATGGCTATCCTCAGGCCTCGGCGTATTTCGATGAACTCTGGGAACGTGCCATTCCGATTACGGAAGCGCATCAGAACAGAACTACTCTCGTTCAATTTATTCAACACAAAACCCAAACCGCAACCGTTACACCTTTTGAAGCTTACTGCCTGATCCTGAAAACATATTTGGATCTCCAAAACCCTTCCAACGATATTGACATGGACGGATTGTTACAGAAAGTGGGTTTGCGGAAGCTGAGTTACCAGTCGGATGCAGTTGGGCAGGCCCTGCAGATGATAAAAGAACACAATGGTTGTATTATCGCAGATGTAGTGGGATTAGGAAAAACGGTCATTGCTTCTATGATTGCCCGGCAGTTGAATCAACGGGGAATCATTGTTTGTCCACCGGGTTTGATGGGTGATCCGGTTGGCAAAGACAGTGGCTGGTGGGAATACCTGGAAAAATTCGGGCTGCACAACTGGCACGTTTACAGCCGCGGAATTGTTGATCGTATTGCAGAGAATATTGAGGGGCGCGATTTCGAAGTAGTGATTGTAGACGAAGCGCATTATTTTCGCAACCAGGACACAGCTGATTACGAGGCATTATCCATGATTTGCCGGGGTAAAAAAGTCATTCTGCTTTCGGCTACTCCCTTCAACAATTCTCCGATGGACATCTATGCACTCATCAGGTTGTTTGTCGTTCCCGGAAAATCCTCCATCTCATTAGAAGACAATATCAAAGCCAGATTTATGAGTTTCAACTACCGCTATAAACAATTGTCGCACCTGAGTAAAAACTGGAACTCGGCAGACAACGAAAAAAAGCGGAAAGCGGAAAATTATTACACAGGAATCCTTCAGGAAGAATTACCAGTTGATCCGAATAAAATAAAAGAGCACACTAAAAAATTGTCTGATGAGATCAAGCGGACCATTGCTCCGGTTGTCATTCGGCGAAATCGCCTGGACCTGAAAGAGGACTTTGTGTACTCGAAAGAAATAGGCGCTCTAGCAACAGTAGCACCGCCGCAAGAGCTGTTTTATTATCTGAGTGAGGAACAGGACAAATTTTATGATGAGATCATTCAATACTATTTTGCTGAAAACGGACGTTTCACCGGTGCAATTTATCAACCTTACAGTTATGAAAAACAAGTTGTGTCCTCCAAACGGGATCAGCAGGCAAACCGGCAATTCAACCAACAGCGCAACTTGTATGAATTCATGCGCCGATTACTGGTGAAGCGTTTCGAATCTTCTTTCGGCTCATTTGAGAAATCCATCGAGCGTTTCCTGGAAGTACATCTGATGGTTCATGAGTTTATTCAAAAAACCGGGAAGTTCATTCTAGACCGGTCACTCATTGACAAAATCAAGGATTTTGATCCGGAATACATCGATTCTCATTTAGAGGATTACGCAACCGGAACGCTTAACCGGAAAACACCGAAAAACAATGAGGTCTATGACATAGAGACCTTTGAGCGAAAAAACGACTTCCTGGAACACATTGCCTCAGATATTGAAGTGTTCAGAACTATTCTGAAACGTATGAAAGAATTGAAATTGGTGGAAAATGATCCCAAACAATCTGAGATAATCAGTCGAATAAAACAACAGCTTCTTGAAGATCCGGAACGAAAAATCATTTTGTTCTCCGAATACGTAGACACTATCAAACACTTGGAGAAACAATTCAGAAAAGAGTTTGGAAACAATGTGCTGGTATGCGACGGAAAGGTTTCAAATGACTTGGAAAAACTTCTCTACAGTGATTTTAATGCCCAGTACAACGGTAGTAAAACCAATCATTTTAAGATCTTATTAACTTCAGATAAGCTTTCCGAAGGATTCAACCTCAACAGGGCAGGTATAATTATCAATTACGACATTCCATGGAACCCAACCCGGGTTATTCAGCGGGTAGGGCGAATTAACCGAATCGGGGCAAAGGTTTTTGATGAGCTGTTCATTTTCAACTTCTTCCCTTCGATTAAAGGATCTGATTTTGTGCGTTCGAGAGAAATTGCACAACACAAAATGTTTATGATTCACAATGCACTGGGTGAAGATGCCCGTATTTTTGACGCAGACGAAGAGCCAACTGCGTCATCATTGCGATTAAGGATGAATCAGAATCCTGAAGAGGACGGAGAGATCAATACTATCACTCGAATACGTAACCTGTATGCGTCGCTGGAACTAAAATATCCGGATGTTATCCGGAATATCCAACACCTTCCCCCGAGAATAAAAGCAGCCAAAAAGCATCCGGAATATACCTTGAGTTTACTGCGCAGAAAAGGATCAAATTTATTCGCCCAGGTGGCCGATAAACAAAGCTCATCAAGCATCAGGGAAATAGATTTTGAAGAATTGTTGAAATGGGTTGCTTGCGAATTCGATGAACCGGCAATGAAGCTTTCTTCTTCTTTTTGGTCGCTTTACGAAGAATTAAAACTCCATAAACCTAAATACAGTATGGGGTTGAAAGATGTAAGCCTGGAATCCAGGGCGTATGATAATCTCAGGAATTCATTAAGTATACTTGGAGCTTCATTTCCCCAACGTGACTTTATACAAATACTCATTAGGGATTTGAAACACTACCATACACTTTCTACCGCAAGTATCCGAAGAATAGGAGGCAAATCACTGGAAAACAATCAAAAATCCATTGAAGGTTTTCTCAAAGAAATTGAGTGGCTGAAAAATCGATTGGGTGAAGACTACCTGGAACTAATAGATACAGCTACGGAAAGAAAAACGAAGGAAATCATTATTTCCGTAGAAAACATTGACACTCCTGATTTGTTCCAATAAGCGTCCCTCCCTTGAACAAAGAGTCTCATTCGTTTATTCGGGTGAGGTTTTTTCAGTATTGTACCCGGCGGATTTGTATCGAAGTCGGCGGTGCAATTCCTAATTATATACTTACCTTCATACTCCCAAACAATCCAATTAATGATCAGTTCCAGAATTCTCTTTCAGCCGTTTCGCAATTTCCTGGCAAAGAACGCCCTTCCGGAACCATCGCGGCGGGCTGATTTTGTAAAAGTTCTGAAGTCGGAAGTGATTGAGTCTGAAGCGGCATACGTTATTGAAGCATTGGTTAAAGGAACAGAAGTGTATAGCATAAGCATTTTATTCGATGAGAATAAAGTGGACGAAGCAGCGTGTACTTGCCCCTATAACCAGGGTGGTGTTTGCAAACACATCATCAAAGTGATCGCGGAAATGGACCTGGAAGTGTATGCATCATTTCACTCAAATTCGGTCCTGGAAAAAGTAAAACTTCCCGGAAAAGGTACTTACTGGCATTACCCGGAGAAGAATATTCTCGACCTTACTTACAACGATATTCAGGACTTACAGCTGGTTCCTTCGGCCGATAAATATTTTTCGGATTATTATTATCGTTTTATTTCAGGAACAAGCGACAAGAATTACCTCATAGCTCAGTTCAATTTTCAGTTCACGTCTTTTGAAGTGCAGTTCCGCCAGAAGACCGACGGATTCTACATGAAATGCTCGTGCGACGATAACCCGAAAATCCTGTGCGAGCATTTAACGGCAGTTCTCAATCACCGGCGCGAAGATGAAGCGTTTCAGCTGGCGTTCGACCTGGAAAAAAGAGCAGAAAAACTGGAACAGGGAGCAAAAGAATACGGACTGGTGAATTCTTCCCACGACCTGGAAAAATTGTTCACTTTTGATTTTGAAAAAGACCGCGTTCACATTCGGTCCAAGATCAACCTGATGAAGTTCTCGGCCGAAAAACTGGTTCAGCTCGCTAACTCCATTAATGAAACTTCCGCCTTGCCATGGGAGAATAAACTGACGGAGAAGAAGCAGATCGTGATCATGAACTACAACCGCTATTACGGACAGTTTACCATTGAATTGCGGTCGGCTAAAATGACAAAAGGTGGTGAATTGAAATCGCCGATAGAACCGGTTTCCACATCAGAACTATACGATAAAGCTGAAACCAAGGCCGAATTCGATTTTGCCCGCGCGTTGATCGAATGGTCGCATGTAAGCGCCAAAGAATTGAGCTTCGACCAGCTTTCGCAAAAGATCAAACTGGTTAAGAAGATCAAAGAAAATCCGCATAATTTCGATTTCTATTATTTCGACGATGACGGCGGGAAAATCACTCCAAGCAAGCTGACGGCTTTCGACCTGGTAGTTGTGCAGCCCAACGTGGTTTTGAGTATTGTTGAAGACGGCGAGTTTTACGTGCTGAGCGGAAAATTTGAATTCGATAACCGGAATCTGAGTTCGGGATCGTTTAAACTGATGCACCAGATCTTTGTACGCTACGGCCAGAAATTCTATTTATTCGACAGCACGGTGGCCATTCAAATGCATCATTTCTTAACGAAGAATAATAACCAGTTGTTCATCCACAAAGATCAGTTCGAAGGATTCAGGGAAGCATTTTTGGATAAACTGGAACGATCGGTGTCCGTGAATTACAGCTTCATTCGCAAGGCAGATAAAAAGGAATTGAAAGACAACGGGATTTTAGAACGAAGCGAAAAAATGCTCTATTTATCCGAATCGGAAGATTACATTTTGCTGACCCCGGTTATGTTATACGGCGATGTGGAATTCCCGATCCTTTCCAAACGTTCGTTGTTCCTCGAGCTTCCCACGGGTGAAAAAGCCATTGCCGAGCGAAATACCTGGGCGGAACAGGGATTTATCCGCTTACTGAGATCATTGCATCCGGATTTCTCAGATGAGACACACCAGGATTTTTATTTCCTCCATCGAAGCGAGTTTTTGGAAAACGGCTGGTTCCTCGATGCGTTTGAAAAACTGCGTTCCGAAGACATTGAGATTCTTGGCTTTGCCCAATTGTCGAAAAACAGGTACAATCCGAATAAATCATCCATTTCAACGGGAATTATCTCCGGCATTGATTGGTTCGATGTACACGCAAATGTGAAATTCGGAAACCAGGAAGCGCGTTTGGCTGATATTCAGAAAGCAGTTTTGAACAAAACGCGCTACGTTAAATTAGGCGACGGAACGCATGGAATTCTTCCCGACGAATGGATCAATAAAATGGCAAGTTTCTTCCGTACTGCCGAAGTTAACGGTGATCATCTGCGTGTACACAAAAGCAACTTCCAGTTAATCGACGAATTATTCAAAGACGAAGTGATTGATGAGCCTATTCGTTTTGAATTACAGGCTTACCAGAATAAACTGGCGAATTTCCATTCTATTTCGCAAACCAAAGTCCCTAAAAAGCTCAAAGCAACATTGCGCGATTACCAGAAAGAAGGATTAAACTGGTTAAATTTCCTAGATGAATTCGGCTTTGGCGGCTGTCTGGCCGATGATATGGGATTGGGGAAAACGATCCAGGTCATTGCCTACCTGATGCAGCAGATCGAAAAAGGAAATACGGCACCAAACCTCATCGTTCTTCCGAAATCGCTGCTTTTCAACTGGAAAGAAGAATTGAAGAAATTTGCACCGCATCTCACCTATTTCGAATGGTACGGAACCAACAGAAATGTGAAAACACCCTTCGGGAAATTCAATATCATTCTTACAACTTACGGAACGGTACTTTCCGACATTGAAGTGCTGCGGAAAGAAACATTCAACTGCATTGTGCTCGATGAATCGCAGGCCATCAAGAACCCGACTTCGAAACGCTACAAATCTGTTCGCCTGTTAAACGGAAGACAGCGCCTGGTTCTTACGGGAACACCGATCGAGAACAACACCTTCGATCTGTACGCCCAGTTATCGTTCGCCATGCCGGGAATCTTTGGAACAGCCAAGCACTTTGCCGATTTGTACTCCACTCCTATTGATCGTTTCCAGGACACGGCACGAGCCAAAGAACTGCAGCGGAAAATTCATCCGTTTGTATTGCGCAGAACCAAGAAACAGGTCGCGAAAGAACTCCCGGAGAAAACGGAAATGGTCCTTTACTGCGAAATGGGAACCGAGCAGAAACGGATCTATGAAACCTATAAAAAGGAATTCCAGCAGTTTCTGAAAGACAAGAGCAACGAAGAGCTGAACCGTGAATCGATGCACATTTTACAAGGCATGATCAAATTGCGCCAGATCTGTAATTCGCCTGCAACGTTAAGCGACGAAGAATATTACGGAAGTGAATCGGCGAAGATAGATGAGCTGGTAAGTCAGATCGAAGAGAAGAAAGGCGAGCATAAAATGCTGGTTTTCTCTCAGTTTGTAACTATGCTCGACCTGATTAAGGAACGACTGGACCTGGCAGGAATCAAGACTGCGTATTTAACCGGGAAAACAAATGATCGCCAGGGGCAGGTTGATCAGTTTCAGAACGACGACGAAACACGCGTTTTCCTGATCAGTTTAAAAGCCGGCGGAACAGGATTGAACCTTACAAGAGCAGACTATGTGTTCCTTGTAGATCCCTGGTGGAATCCGGCAGTGGAAAACCAGGCAATTGACCGGGCTTACAGAATCGGGCAGGACAAACACGTAGTTGCAGTTCGTTTAATAACGCCCGATACTATTGAAGAAAAGATCCGTGAACTGCAGGCCCGCAAGAAAGAACTGGCTGATGATCTCATTCACACCGATACCAGCATGCTGAAGGCATTGAATAAAACCGATTTACTGGAGTTGCTGGGCTAGTATCTAAAATGTTTTGTCCTGAAGTGAGTTGCTTTCCCATGAATTAACTCTATAACACTTCTTCATTTGCGCAGCGCCTGCCTGTATGCTCAGGCAGACAGGTTAGCGAGCACGAAATTTGTGCATCGGTGGATGCACAATATTATCACCCGCATCCCACTATAGGGCAATAAAAAAAGCCTCTCCACCGCAGCGGAAAGGCCTTTCAATATTTCAGAACCAATTACATTCGTAATTAGTCACTCGTTACTTTTTAGACTCTGCCTAATGTATACAACATCTTAGTATGTGCAGATAGCGCTGCCCAAAATGATTTACCTGTATGGTAAGGCATATTGTATTCTGCCGCTGTCGCCTGAACAATTTTCGAGATCTTCGGGTAGTGAATGTGTGATACATTCGGAAACAGGTGATGTTCTACCTGAAAATTCAATCCACCAACTACATAAGACATAACCGGGTTATTCGTTGCGAAATTCATAGTTGTACTTAACTGGTGAACTACGAAATTGTGCTCCAATTCACCATTATGTGGCATCGGGAACTCATTCTCATCAGTTACGTGTGCCAATTGGAAAATAATTGCCAATGTAAGCCCTGCAACAAAATGCATCGTAACAAAACCTATTACCCAGTTTAATAAGGTCATTTCCGGAATAAGGAAGTACGGGATCAGCATGTAGCTGTAATAAACAACCTTGGAAAGAATGATGATAATAAGCTCTTTACCGAAAGTTTTTCCCGCGGCTTTCACGTGACCTTCTTTGTTGTAACGGATCAACTGCTTAAAGTCTTTTACCGTACTCCACATCAAAGTCATTAGTCCGTAGAAGAACCATGCGTAGATAAACTGCAGTTTGTGAATCCATTTTTTATCCGAATGCGGTTCAAAACGCAATACTCCGATCGGGGCAATATCCTCGTCTAATTCGTGAACGTTTGTATACGTGTGGTGAATCACATTGTGCTGGGTTTTCCAGTTTTGTGAATTTCCAGCCAGGAATGCAAGGGAGAAAAATCCCATGATCCGGTTCAATTTGTCGTTTTTACTATAACTACCATGATTTGCATCATGCATCACACTCATTCCGATCCCGGCCATACCAAATCCCATAAGGATTGACAAGATGAACCAGCTCAATTTTGAGTCGAAAACATTGAAAGTGATTAACAAAAATGGTGTTATATAAGCCGAAAACATCACGAAAGTCTTTAAGTAAAGCTTCCAGTTTCCGTTCTTACTGATGTTGTTGTCTTTGAAATAAGAGTCAACTCTCTTTCTTAATTCTGATTGAAATTCCTTATTGGAATTTGCATTAAATCTTACAGTTTTACCGTTCATTGTGGGTTTGTATGAATAACTCTGTAAAGATCGGCATGAACAACGAATAAAGCCCGGAAAAAGGGATATTGCGCTTAGTATTCTGACGAACGGCGTTTGTCATTAGATACTGTTTAACTAATATTTGCTCAGTCATTCCCTCAATCCCTCTCCAAAGGAGAAGATTGTACGTGGAAAACCAATCACAAAACACTGGTTTTACATTAAAAATGACTCATGTTTTGTTACTTCAAAACTTGATTGCTGGTTTTATTTTTGTTTAATCCATAGTAAAAGCTGACCATTAAACATTATGTTTCTAAGACTATACGAACCGGGTAATACAAGGTCATCGGAACAGTAAGTTATCACTTTCGTTCCAATCGGCATCGTAGATAGTTGTTCAATTACATAATTTTCATAGCATTTATATTTTTCTTCTGAAAAATCTAGTTTTTGATCAATCCAACCGGAATATGCAATTTGTTCACAAAAGGGATTAAAATAATAAAAGGCATCAAACTCCTGAAAATTAATGTTTGTAATGTTATCGTTGATAAATGAGACATTTTTTCTTTTAAAAAAAGAAGCTGTTTTCTTAGATTGAAGGAAAAGATTCTTTCTTTTTTCAACCCCTACAAATGCAATTTTTGATAAGATTGATCCTGTAATACAAAATTTCCCGACACCTGAACCAATGTCTAAAATTTTTTTTGCATTGTTTACTTCTAACCAGTTTATTGCGGTTTTTATTACTTCGACCGGAGTCCAATGGACTTTTGAAATTTTCTGGAAACGAATTGGATATATTTTATCAAATTCTGAATCACTTTCTGTGAAACTATATATTTCATGATCTTCCATAATCTTTTTTAATCATTCATCTATCTACTCATCTAAACTCCAATGAACCGATAACACTTCTTATTAATCTGGTCATTCAGCTGATGACCAATAATATAAACCCGATTCGTAAATTAAATTTTCTTCGCCGATTCGACACTTTCAACTGACATTTCCTGGATTTGCTGATACTTACCTTTCTCAAGATTTGTCCTAATTTCTTTGAATACCTCAATAGTTCTTTCCACATCACCGATGGTGTGGACTGCAGTAGGAATAAGTCTTAAAATTATCATTCCTTTAGGAACTACAGGGTATACCACCATTGAACAAAACACCTGATAGTTTTCACGCAAATCCCGAACCAAAGCAGTTGCTTCAGCGATGCTTCCATTCAAATAGACGGGAGTTACCGGTGAATTAGTATTCCCAATATCAAAACCTGCATCCTTTAACCCATTTTGTAAAGCATTAGTGATTTCCCAAAGCTTCTCTCGCAATTCCTGTTTTGTACGCATTAACTCTAATCGTTTTAATGCTCCATAAACCATGGGCATTGGCAATGCCTTGGCGTATATCTGAGAGCGCATATTATATTTCAGGAACAATATTGCTTCTTTGGTACTTGCTACAAAAGCACCAATACCGGCAAATGATTTTGCAAAAGTTCCAAAGTAAAAATCAATATCATTTTGAACTCCTTGTTCTTCTCCTGTTCCCGCTCCCGTTTTACCCATGCAACCTATACCATGAGCGTCATCAACTAATAACGTGAATTCGAATTGTTTTTTGAGCGCAGCAATTTCTTTCAGCTTACCCTGGTCACCACGCATTCCAAACACACCTTCCGTAATAACCAAAATAGCACCTTTGGTTTGAGTTGCAACATTTCTTGCACGCTCTAATTGCTTTTTACAATCATCAATATCATTATGTTTAAATACAAATCGTTTTCCCTGATGCAATCTCATACCATCAATAATACATGCGTGTGATTCAGCATCATATACAATCACGTCATGTCGATCAACAAGGCTATCGATTATTGATAACATACCCTGATATCCATAATTCAATAAAAAAGCATCCTCCTTCTGAACATATTCTGCTATTTGTTTTTCAAATTCCTCATGTAATTTACTGTTTCCACTCATCATACGCGCCCCCATCGGATAGGCAAGTCCATACAATCTGGTTCCTTCACTATCCGCTTCTCTTACTTCGGGATGATTGGCTAAACCCAAATAATTGTTGAGACTCCAAACCAATTTTTCTTTTCCATTAAAAGTCATTCTATTACCTATTTCACCTTCTAGTTGTGGATAAGTGTAATAACCATGTGCATAATGTGCATGGTCTCCCAATGGACCAAGACGGTTTTTTATTTTTTCAATTATATTCATTTGATTTATCTTTTATTTCAGTTTATTCATTTTAGAGACGTTTGGGTCGTAATGCACGAATATATTGATCCAGATCGCTCTCCCCAAGCGCATAATAATTGGCTGTAAGGAAAACATAACTATTACTGCTAGAGTAAAAAAAAAGGTTAACAACTTTGGAAAAAACAAAAGCGGAGATAGGGCGATCAGGAAAATAACAACAACTATCGGGAAGCTTACCCATAGTGCTCCCAAATAAAACCCCGGTTCAATCTCGAAATCCTGATTGCAGATTGGACAACGATCCGGCATAGCTAATATCTTA
>CAMLIF010000118.1 GCA_946479985.1 uncultured Flavobacteriales bacterium | reverse complement strand
AGTAGTAGTTAAATTAATTGCATTTCCGGAACATATTGGGCTATTGCTTCCCGCTACAGGGGAAGCCGGAGGAGTATTCACAACCACCGAAGTAGTACTTGTTGAGGAATTACATCCGTTTACTGTTACGAATAACGAGTATGCTCCTGCATATCCGGAAACAGCGTTTGTTCTCGATGGATCTTCCAGTGAAGAACTAAAACTGCTTGGACCGCTCCAGGTATACGTTGCGGTTGGAATCGTATTTGAAAAAAGATTAATTGTCTGGCCAACACAAACCGGTGAGTTACTGGAAATTACAGGAGCAGCCGGAACAGCATTTACCGTAACATTAACAGTGGCTCCGGAACTTGTACAACCGTTTCCTGAAGCTGTAACAGTATAAATTCCGCTTGCGGCAGTTGTTGCACCGGCAACGCCCGGATTTTGAGACGAAGAACTAAAAGAATTCGGTCCCGTCCAGGAATATGAAGTGGCCCCAACAACATTTGAAGCAGTTAAATTCAAGGTTTGTCCGGCACAAATAGGGCTGTTGCTTCCTGCAATTGGTGCTGCAGGAGTTGTATTAATCGCAACAGAAGTATTCGCCGAACTCGGACAACCGTTTACTGTGATTTGACAAGTGTATGTTCCGGCCATTGCAGCTGTTGCCGACGGTCGGGTAGGATCTTCCAGGGCAGAAGAAAAGCTACCTGGTCCTGACCACAGATAAGTTGCTCCAACCACAGTATTCGTGAATAAATTAATTGTATTTCCTGTACAAACAGGAGTATTACTTGAAACGATCGGAGCAGCGGGAGATGTATTAACTGTTACTGTTGTGTTCGACGCCGGACTTGTACAGCCGTTAACCGTTACTGTACACGAATAAGTTCCGGCAGCCGAAGCTGATATGTTGGAAATACTGGGGTTTTGTAAACTCGAAGTAAAACTATTTGGTCCTGTCCAGGAATAAGTTGCTCCGGAAACGGTTGCGGCGGTTAAATTCAATGTGTTTCCGGTACAAACCGTTTGATTCGATCCGAGAACGGGGGCTGCAGGAATCGGATTTACCGTTACTGTGGTAGTCAAAGTTTGCTTGTAGCCACAAATACCATATACATCCACAGAGTACGACTGTGTTGTTTCGGGGGTAACATTTACACTTTGAGAAGATGCCCCGTTGTGAGCCCAATCGTAGGAAGTTCCTCCGGAAGGAGCATTTAAAACGACAGATTGACCAAAACAAATAGGAGGCACCGGGGTGATAGCCGGAAATTGAACTCCTGATTGTGCTGTAATCGTATAATTACAAATATCTCCTGCAAAGCCATCTACCATCAGATAATAATCCTGTCCCGGAGTGAGTCCGTTTGCTGTAATCGTGAAAGATGTGGAGTTTTCTTCAAAGTTTGAAACCGGAGTAAAGTTACAACAGGCTCCGTTGGAAGAGAAAACCTGCATTTGGATTCCTCCGCTTGGATAATTTCCTACCCAGCAATCCGATACACTCACATCCAGCACTGCGGTTGCCGATGCGGCAGTAAAACGGATCCATGAATTGTTATTGATCTGAACATCCGGACTTCCACCTGTTCCCCAGGCACCTCCTGATCCGAAGATTCCTCCCTGATCAACTCCCGGAGTGTAAGTGTAGGTCGGAGCGTTATTCTGTTCGGCATTTCCGCGCATATTACATGGCCTGTCTGCCGTAAACGCAGCACTTGTTGAAGCGCTGTACCCGTTCAGATCACAGATGTAAAGAGCGTTTGAGCAGACGTCGTTTGTTGCAGTTGTTACGCATAATCCGAATGTTCCGCTCGAAGTTCCGTAGCCGAAAAA
Source organism: uncultured Flavobacteriales bacterium (assembly GCA_946479985.1). Next base: position 10,042 of record CAMLIF010000118.1, on the reverse strand, counting down.
GCGAAGATAAACTGTGCTTCCCGGCGTTAATCCGGTTGCTCCGATAAACGGAAGCAGGTCGTTTGCAGTTCCGGGAAAAGCATTATCGTCAGAGCACACAATTTGCGTTAAACTTCCGCAGGTTCCCGAATAAAGCACCATTACACCATCCGAAATTCTTCCGGCTCCCATATTGGGTTTCGGTGTTATGTATAAATTACCGGAGGCGGGAACAACAATTGAAAACCAAACATCTAATGTGCCTGCTGTAAAACCACCCTGTGCAGCTCCTGATCCTCCGATACAGGAACCTGGAGCTCCCGGAGAAGCAGTATTCGTTGCTCCGACTGTTGTGAATTCAAGGTAATTACAGTTTGATGTAACAGGTGGAAGGGCAATTGCCGTACACGGATTATCGTTTGTTGGAGTTGCCGTTGCAGGGCCCGTAATACATATTGTAAATGTTCCGGGGTTCGAAACATAGTAATCGTAAACACGAATAAAATAGGTTTGACCGGGAGTTAAACCAACTAACTGCTGGGTTTCCGGATCGTCAGTAAAAGTAGCATCGATACAGGCTTCAGAGCTCAGTGCAGCACATGTTCCGCTGTATACCTGAACAACTGCGTCGAATGTAGAAGTTGTTGGGGTAACGGTTACTGTTTGAGAAGCATTTGTTGCAACAAAAGAATACCAAACATCGTCATCTGCAGTTCCGGAGCATCCGGCAACAGATTGCGTTGCACCAAGTGTTGTTCCAGCAGTTGGTGAACACACTGTGTTTACTGTAAGCGGAACTGCGCCGCTGCAGTTATTATTGGAAGGAACAGCTGCTCCTACAGTACAGCAAATTGTGAAAGTTGAAGTACCGCTTCCGGCGGCGTAATGATAGACACGTACTTTATAAACCTGTCCAATCGATAAACCGGATAAATAACAGGTTTCATTTTCACCTGCGTATCCGAGATCAGTACAGGAAAGTGAAACTAAAGATGCGCAAGCACCTGAAAAAACCTGGACTACCGGATCGAAACCGGCAGAAGCCGTTACGTTAATCTGGTGAGTTACAGCTGTTGCAGTGAACTGGTACCAGACATCATCATCCGCTGTTCCTGAACAACCTGCAATACTTTGTGTTGCTCCGGAAGTTGTACCGGCTAACGGAGAACTGCAGTTTACAGTTACCGGAAGTGTAGTTGCGGTTGAACAATCATTTGACTGCGACAAACTAAGAAAAGGTAAAACGAAAGCTAAACCGGGCAGGAATTGGAAAATTAATCTCATCACGGTTTATTTAGATAGTTCAACTACTTCGATTGGCTCCAGACCTTTGGTCAGCAGAATTCCTTTCACGTAAGAAAGGGGAGAGAAGTCATTTCGTTCTTTATCAGAAGCCGGCTGAACGAATTGAAAAAGCAACTCACCGGATTGTTCTTTGATTTTGAACTTAACATTTTGAAAACCCAAATTTGCCGTGAGTTCGGTTTCTATCTGTGCAGAAACTTCAGGATTCATTTTCCCCGTGAATCGATACGAATAATTTTGTGAGAAAGAGCAGGAAGCAATGAATACTCCAAAAAACAGTAGTAAATTTCTCATATTGTAGTAGTTGTGTGCCTGCAAATATAGTCGAAAGATGGTTTTTATGGTGAAGTTTTACCAGTTAGAAATGTTAAAAAACAATCTGTAAACTGGAAATGTTTAAAAATAATTTAACTAAATTGTTTTAGCAAAGTCTTCAGCATCTGATCCTTCAAAATAAAAAATTCCCGCCCTGTCCTCATTAACAGAACAAAGCAGGAATTTCCACATTTAACCAATATGTCTTAACTCATCTGAATAGTTCCAACATCTTCAATTTCGTATTCAGTAGTTACTCGACTGTCCGATTGAAATATTCGGTATAAAAAAGCCTCCACTGATCATGGAGGCCTTATATAAGATCATTTTACTTAGTACGCCGACGAAAGAATGCTCGTGTCGGGCAATAATTTAACTGCTGCCGGATCTGAAATTTCTTGCATTACGGGCTTTAGGACATAGGCGCTCTCTAATACGGTAACCGAAGTTGAGAGATCAAAATGTATATAGATTTTACTCGTATTGTTTTCGTTTACTTGCTGGAAAATATCAATTTCTACCTGGCGCGTTTCAAATGACAGGTCGTTTGCTGAAATATTGTGAACCTCTGAACGAATCGAGTTTGAACTTCCGAAAGTTAAGCGGAGTTTTGAGTAAGTTCCGAAAGGAATATTTGAATTAGCAAGTAATGATTCTTCCCCGCCGGTAAAACTTAAGCTTGAAATGCTTTGCTGATAATCGTTTAGTGTAATCCATCCGCTTTTTGCACTGTAAACTTCTACATTTACAATGTCAAGGATCAATCCAAACGGACTTGACTCTGAGTTGGTCATTCTAACTTGTATAGTACCGCTGCCTGAAGCTGGATTTACACCTTCAAATGACAGCGCAGTAGAAACAGTGAGTAGTGTTAGTGCTAAAGTAAATACCTTTTTCATAACGTGTTTCTTATTGTTTATGCCAGATTACTTCTAATAATCCTGCCGGGAATTTAGAGAAACTTTAGAGTGTGCATATTCCCTTTGTTTATAAGGGTTTACAGAGGCTAATAAAATCGTTTGACTTAGCTGGGAACAAATTTCTTTTTCATTTTGAAAAAGCATTATTCAAAATGGAATATGGATTTGAATAAATGACTTGTCGTAACAGTTGTTTGTTGTATTACGAGTTTTTCCTAAGCAATCAATTAACTCAGTTAATTCTGTTTTTGAAAGTTCCTTTTTTGAATAAACAATCACGTATGGAGATTCAGGATCAAAAATGGATTTACGTGGCGTTTCGAGAAAAAATTCCCTTGGTACATCGTTAGACCAGTTGAGCCATAGATCATTGGTTTCATGATCTTCAAAATTCAATTCAATAAGAAAAGGAGAGGTGCTTTTAAGCTTCGGAATTTTAAGAACAAATTTACCATCTTCCGTTTTTATCTCACCTGAATTTAAATCCTGAGAATAACTTATTGTACCTCGTATGAAATTTGCACCGCCATCTCCTGAAAGTATTAAGGAGTCTTTATTCAGTTCTTTAAGCTCAAAATGATAGTTGTCTGTTTGAATATAATCTTTTGCCTCACATTTATAGTAATACTGGAAAGTGTTTTTCTCTTTTGTTTTCTTGTCTCTTTTTTGAGAAAACCCGATTAAGGCAGACGAACAAAGAAGTAGGAGCAGGATGAATCGTTCAATCATATTGATGAAAGTAAATCAAAAAGAGGAAATAAAAAAGGAAAGACTTTTAACTAATCTTTCCTCTTTCCGTTTTAAAGTTTCCTCTAATGTATTATCCTTTAATTGCACCAACACACAATTTCATGCGAAGAACACGTTTTGCAGCTGCTTCAACCTGCGCTTTGAAAGCTGCGTCAGATTTATATTTGGCCAGGATTTCACTATGAGCTTTCATACAATCCAATGGCATCAGTAAAATATCAACTCCAGCTGCAATTGAAAGGGCACTGTTTCCTTTAACGGCAGTAACTCCACCCATATTCATGGCATCTGTAACAACTAATCCTTTGAAACCTAATTCGGTTCTTAAAAGATCAGTAACAATTTTCTTGGAGCAAGTTGCCGGTAAACCGTCTGTGTTGTATTTCGGATTATTCACTACTGCCAAATGCCCTATCATGATGCTTAAAACTCCATCCTGAATCAGTTTCGGGTAAGTAGGAACTTCTTTCAGTTCACCGTCAATTGCCTGAAGCGATTTGTGCGTATCACCTGAAACGAGACCATGTCCGGGAAAATGCTTAGCCGTCGCAATAATTCCCTGACTCTGCATACGCTGAATAAAGGCGTTTGACCAAGGTACGTTATTCGCCTCCACTTTTGCAAATCCACGATAACCAACAGTTCCATTTTTTGCTAAATCTACTACAGGTGCAAAATTGTAATTAATTCCAATTGATTTCAGTGTAGCTGCGATTGTGTCGGCACAAGTATTTACTTCGTCGAGCGACGTAATTTCATTTGCTTTTTTGACCGTTGAAGATCCGCTGATCTTGCGATTGAATAAACTTGGTTCGGCATCAGCACTGTACAAGAATCCCGGATTTCCGTTTGTAATATTAAGGGTGTTGAAATCTTTGATCCAGCCTGTAAATTGTTCTTTTGATCCGTTCAACATCAATACACCTCCGATAATTCTTTTGTTAATCAGGGCTTTGATAGATTCGGGAGTATTTCCTAAACGACCAACGGCTGGCATAATCAGCTGAGCAACAATTGCCGTATCATCCAGCGTTTCGAATAAAGCGTCAACATCTTTATCTAATTGTTCGTTTTCAGTCAAATAATCGGACAGGGCATAAGTGTGTTCAATTTTTGGTAACTCAGGCACTTTTCGTTCAGTTGTTTTTACTTCTTCCTTCGCTGTACCTTGTCCGCATGCCTGAAGCAACAAAGCTGAACAGGCACAAATGGTAATCCAATGTTTCATTTCTATTTTTATCATAGTTGATTGCAAAGGTAAGTTGAAAGTTTCTTACGATTATTGGTTTCATGGTCACTTATAAACAATTCGGAAGTGAATTAAGCTTTTTTTACTGTTGAACGCGCCGCTGGTTTCTTAACAGCTATTTTTTTAGTTGGCGCAGTGGCTTTTTTTTCGGGATTTGTCCGGACAGCAGTTTTTTCATGATGGTCACGGTGTGCCTCATCAATAGAGTGAGAGGTCTGAATCCGTTCGTCCTTACCCGATAATTCACTCAGTTTATGATAATATTTCTGAACTATGATCATTTCTTCTTCTGTCATACTCTCGATATCTACAAGCCGGTTGCTCGATTGGTCGTTAGAGGCGACAAGTTCGTTCAATTTGAGTTGAATGGCCAGCGAATCTTTGTTTTGTGATTTTTGGATCAGGAAAACCATTAAAAAAGTAATGATCGTAGTTCCTGTATTAATCACTAACTGCCAGGTTTCTGAAAAACCGAATAAAGGCCCGCTAACAGCCCAAAGAATTACAATGGAAAGGGCACTTATAAATGCATAAGAACTGCCAACTGCCTTTGAAGCTTTTGACGCAAAATTCTCAAAAAAGCTAGTTCCTGATTTTTTCTTTTTCATAACTCATGGTTTTCTTTAAATGTACGCTGCCGGTTGTTACCTGCTGCGAAAATTAACAAAGTCTCACATTTGAATTATGTTGCAACAATTTCACCACCGTTTACATGGATTACCTGGCCCGTAATATAACTGCTGTCTTGTGAAGCAAGAAAAACATAGGCCGGGCCAACTTCTGAAGGCTGACCGGCACGCCCCATTGGAGTATCATTAACAAATTCATCTAATTTCCCGAAACTTGAAACGATTAGTGGTGTCCAAATTGGGCCAGGGGCTACCGCGTTTACGCGAATTCCTTTTTTCGCCAGCATAGCAGAAAGCGATTTTGTAAAGGTAGAAATGGCTCCTTTTGTACTGGAATAATCCAATAAGTGATCACTGCCCCGATTCGCCACTACTGATGAGGTATTGATAATACAATCTCCCTTTTTCAAATGTTCGAGTGCTGCCCGTATCATATAGAAAAACGGATAAACATTGGTCTCAAAGGTTTCTTTTAAGTTTTCGGTTTTGATTTTTTTCGGGTCGTCTTCGTCAAAATGTGTCCCGGCGTTGTTGATCACAATGTTCAGACGCCCGAATTCTTTTATTACTTTATCAATACTGCTTTTGCAGAATTTTTCATCGGTAAGGTCACCTTTAATAAGAAGACATCTTCGGTTTTGAGCTTCAACCAATTCTTTGGTTTCTTCAGCATCGCTTTTTTCCGAAAGATATATAATGGCAACATCCGCTCCTTCATGTGCATAATGTACTGCTATACTTCTTCCTATTCCGCTGTCGCCACCAGTAATTATAGCAACTTTATTCTCAAGTTTACCGCTCGCTTTGTATTTTTTGCTGATATACTCCGGCTCCGGAACCATCTTCGATTCAATGCCCGGTTTTTTCTGTTTCTGAGTTTTAAATTTCGTTGCTTTCATATCTGAAAATTTTAAGTTCTATTAAAAAAACGTTGTGTCAGATCTTTCCTGGAGCGCAGAAAATGGGAGCAATTCTATTTAAAAATAGATTTTACGAAAAGGTAAGGCAAGTAAATCTATTTTCCAAACACTTTATCCAGGTAAACACTAAAATTCACTTTAGAAAAATCGGTGCTCCGATAGGAGAAAAGCTGTGTTGGATTCGTATTCAGTGTGAAGCCGTAGCCAAATATATTACCTCGCCTTGCGCCGTTCGTTAACTGAGTTGTGGTTCCGAAACGAAGATCAGCGACAATCAAACTATCGTGCTGTTTCCGAACCGCGTAAAATCCGTTGGTAATATAATTGATCTGCTCCACACGCGATTCGCTTTTCCATTTTACCGAATTTAAGAGCTGATGCTGCTTCGGAATCACTTCAATGTCCTGCAGATTAAACGAAGCGAAAAGTGATTTGTAGCCAACATAATAATTCGAATCGTCTTCAGCAATAATGTCCCAGTAAAACGAGGTGAGTGGCATGGGAGTTACCATGATGTTTTTTGGATGAATATCAGCGGAAGTAAAATAATTTGGGGCAGCACTGAGAATACATAATTTAACTACAACTCCCCAGAGCAAATAGGTGGAAGAATAAATAATTCCAACCCAATTCCATTTTCTTCTGCGCTGAGAATCTCGTTTCATAAACAATGCTCCTATCAGCAAAAACATGAATGGAAGTGTGTAAAGCGGGTCAATCACAAAAACGCTGTTGAACGTGAGTCGTGGACTGAACGGCCAAAAGAACTGTGTTCCGTAATTAGTGAAAATATCGAGCATTGGATGGGTGACAATGGATAAAAACCAAAGTAGTGCCCACATTCGAAAAGTGTGTTTTTCCTTTGATAGCTTGTGTGAGATCCAGGCTAAGGCCGGCCCGGCGAGTAATGCAAAGAGTAATGAATGTGAAAATCCGCGATGAACCAACGCTGCATCTAAAGGATCATAGAAGAATCTCAGAAAAACATCCAGGTCAGGAAGCGTTCCGCCAATTGCGCCCAAAAGTGCAGCTTTGGCTCCTAGTTTTCTTCCCGCAACAGCTTCTCCAACTGCAGCTCCCAGAACAATTTGTGTTAGTGAATCCATGGCCGTAAATGTACAGGAAAGAGAACTTCGAATTACAAATTCGACATTTTAAAGAAATTACATTTTTACTTTTTTTTCTTGCAGTTTTTTCTTGAAAAAGTTTGGTTATAAATGAACTTTTTGACTAAATTAAATAAGAAAAAGCAGGCATGAAATCATCTTACCAAGCTATTCCTCAGTGGGCAGAGGACGACAGACCACGTGAAAAAATGATGCTTAAGGGCAAAAATGCATTATCAGATGCAGAACTCGTTGCAATACTTATCGGAACAGGAACTGGAGCTAAATCGGCTGTTGATTTAGGCCGGGAATTGCTATCATTAACAAACGGAGATTTATACAGGTTTGGGCAGTTACGCCATTCACAGCTTTGTGAAATAAAAGGAATTGGTGATTCGAAAGCAATAACCATTATGGCAGCTTTGGAATTAGGAAGACGCCGAAAGGAAACTGATAAGGAAGAAAACGTGAAAATAAACTCTTCTCATTCGGCATATTTGGAATTGAGGCCTCTATTCCAGGATTTATATCATGAAGAATTCTATGCGCTGTTCCTGAATCGTGCAAATGAAGTTTTGGAGAAAAGACAATTGTCCATTGGCGGCAGCTCAGGTACAGTGGTAGATTCGAAAATCCTGTTTAAAGCGGGGATAGATTGTGGAGCTTCAGCAATGATCTTAGCGCATAATCACCCGAGCGGTGCGCTCAAACCAAGTAATGAAGACATAAAGCTTACAAAACGTCTGACTCAATGCGGCGAGATAATGGAAATGTCGGTGCTTGACCACCTGATTATTACAGATAATGGTTACTTTAGCTTTGCAGACAAAGGAATGATTTAATGCAAAAAGGGCTTATTTATGTTGAACAGATCTCGGAAAGATTAAAATATATTGAGATCACTTTTTTTACGCAGCGAAACATTCCGATTGTATTCACAAATAATCTTCAGTCGTTTAGAGAGTTTGAGGGCCCCAAACTGAATTATTCACATCTTGAAATAGCTGATTGTGAGACACTTGTTCCGTCTGCAATTTTATCTGAATCCAAGGTTCGAAACATTGATGTATCTTTAGGAATCTTGCAGAATCAGAAGATTTTGTCGTTCGACGCAATTCCTGATCCGCTAGGAACATTATTCTATCTGCTTTCCCGCTACGAAGAATATTTACCGTCTGTGCGCGATATGCACGACCGTTATTTGGCTAAGAATTCTGTTCAGGCCATTCATTTCGATTTAAACGAACAAACTTCCGAACGGATTTTACATGCTTTTTTAGCGAATTATTTCGAGGAATTACTGCCGGAGTATAAGCTAAATATCCAATCGTCATTTGTTCCTACTTTCGACATAGATAATACATTTGCGTTTCAGTGGAAGGAAGGTTGGCGCAGCTGGTTGTCGGGGATAAAGGATTTTTTAAAAGGAAATAAAGAGCGAAGAGCACTTCGAAAACAAGTGCAATCGGGCAAAAAGAAAGATCCGTACGATTCGTTTGAAGAGATCATACAGGTTTTGGAAAAGCATGAAGGATATGTGTTTTGGCTGCTGGGTGATTTGAAACAATATGATAAAAACATCGCCTGGAATCACCCGAAACATCAGCGTTTGATCCGTGAAATTGATAAAAGTGCCGGGGTAGGTCTGCATCCGAGTTATGTTAGTAATGTTGAGCCTTCTCGTTTAGGAATGGAGAAAACCAGGCTGGAAACAATCTTATCAAAACGCGTTTCTATGAGCAGACAGCATTTTCTGAAGCTCAATATTCCGCTTACTTATGAACGATTGCTGGAAAATGAGTTTTCGCATGATTACAGTATGGGATACGCTGAGATTGTGGGTTTCAGAGCCGGAACCGCTCATCCGTTTCAATGGTTTAACTTACATACAAATACAACCACAGAGCTTTGGATTCATCCGTTCGCATACATGGATGGGACCTTGAACCAGTATCTGAAACTTGCTCCGGAGGAGTCGGTTTTACGGGTGAATCAACTGATCAAAGAAGTGAAAACATACGGCGGCGATTTCTCTTTTCTATGGCATAATGAAAGTTTTGCTGAGAGCGGAATCTGGAAAGGATGGCGAATGGTATATGAACAATCAGAACTCTATTGGAATAACTATGAGTAGTAATCTTTTTCCTCGTCCGGTCGATTTCCCTGAAATTAATTATGGTTCAAGAATCTTGCTGTTGGGCTCTTGTTTTTCCTATTCGATAGGCGAGAGATTAATTCATGCCGGTTTTAGGGCAGATATCAATCCCCTTGGTGTCGTTTTTCATCCGCTGGCGCTGGCAAAACAATTGGAAAATGCCCTGAACAACGATGTCTCAGGTTTCGTTGTTCAAAATAATGATGTCCATCTGCATTCTCTTGCCAGCAGCGAAGTTTATGGATTGAGCGAGGAATCTCTTTTAGAGAATTATAAAGCCCAATTGCTGAAACTTCGTGAATACCTGAAAACAACAGATGTTTTGATAGTGACATTTGGCTCCATGCATGGCTATTGGCTGAATGAAACCGATGAATTGGTTGCGAATTGCCACAAACAACCCGGAAGTACTTTTACTAAAAAATGTTCTGAAATTGCTGAAGTTGTTGCTGTTTGGGAGATGCTTCTACCGAAACTGAAGGCAATAAATTCGAAATTGAAGATGATTTTCACGGTTAGTCCTGTGCGTTATACACGCGATGGAATCATGGAAAACACGCTTTCAAAATCACGCCTTATCGAAACAGTTTATCAGTTAAAAGTTGATTATTTCCCAAGTTTTGAACTGATCAACGATGTACTGCGTGATTTTAGTTATTTCGAAGCAGATGGAAGTCATCCGAACCAGCAATCGGTAGAAGCAGTGTGGGATCT
>CAMLIF010000117.1 GCA_946479985.1 uncultured Flavobacteriales bacterium | reverse complement strand
CCTCTTTGAATTTTCTTCACATCTCTTTGAATTTTCTTCACACGTCTTTGTATTTTATTCACATTTATTTGAATTTTCTTCACATGTCTTTGAATTTTCTGCACACGTCTCTGAATTTTCTGCACATGTCTCTGAATTCTCTGCACACGCCTTCGAATTTGTTTTAGATGGCGTTGAATTAGTTGAAGATAGTGTTGTAATTCTTCCAACAAAAAAAGAGCATCACACAAGTAATGCTCTTCCTTCATCCGATTTCCATATCTGACTTAGCTAACCGGATGAATTTCTTATATTCTTCAAGTGAAATTCATTCATTCTTTAAACCATCTTCATAAATTGGTCCGTACATTCCAGGGACTTTGTTTCCGGTTGCCCGCAGGTAAACGATCATCTCACCACGGTGATGGTAAATATGATTGAAAAGGAAACCCCGGGCCACGGCGCCTCTCGGAAGCGGACCCAGAATGGTTTTATCGCCGTCGGTCATGTTCCATTGGTCTTTTAGATTTTCTTCATCGATAGAGTTGAGTGCTTCGCGTGCCTTTTCAACTTTGCGTTCGAACAATTCGAGCGTGGCTCCCAGATCATTTGGCGAACCGCGTTCCAATTCATCTTTCGACATATCGTAAACATCCCTGGTGAGTGTTCCTACGTACCAATAATAAATAGTTGCGATGTGCTGTGCCAGCTCACCCATGGTCCATGAAACCGGAGAGGGTTTGAAACTTAAATCTTTCTGCGGCACCGCATGAAGTAATTTTCGCGTGCTCTTTACTTCCATCTCGAATTCTTCTTTTAACGCTTGTAGTATCATATTCCTCTTTTTACATTTTTGTTTTGAATTTCCCCGTCGTTCCCACAAATTTCCTTGTCAGGAACTTTCATCGGTTATATTAAGCCAATAACTGCCAATATAATAATTGCCAATACGATTACGCGCTGTGCAATTTTCCAGGCTAACAAACCCGGTTTATACTTTGCCAGGGCGTGCCACCCCCTATCGTTAGAGAAGAGAGCGAAACGAAAACGAAACAAATCGCGGATTGAACCGGAGATTATATCAACCCTGTCGGCAAGCAGGAGCAGGAACCAATGCCGAAACATATTCTCACTGGATTTGTAAGCTTTGCGGCGAAGTATTCCGCTAAATCCTTTCGGTGGAATCCTTGTACCAAAAACTGCCGACAGATGTGGCCTTTCCGTTGATTTCAGGATTTCTGACCTGGTATACTGGAGGTACGGGCGTTTCCAGTTATTGCGCCGATGATCATCCACGTTGTTTTTTTTCATCGGGTAGGTCGGATTGTTTCTCCTGTCCTCATCCATTCCCCAGCCAAGAATCAATTTCGGGTCTATTACTTGCTCTTCCATCATGTTACTTTATTAATTAACCCGGAATAATAACAGTCTTAATACAATTGTCGAGTTTATCAGAGAAAATCCGGTATGCGTCGGAAATTTCCTGCAGCGGAACTCGGTGTGTTATAATGTCCTTCGGACTCAATCGGCCGGTCCGGATGTGTTCTATTAGTTTTGGCAGATTTCGTTTAACCGACGCCTGGTTTGCACGAATTGTAATTCCTTTGTTCACAACATTCCCAATCGGGATCAAGTTTCCGGTGGGCCCGTAAACACCAACAATAGAAACTATTCCACCTTTCTTAACGGAGTTAATTGCCCAGTGTAAAGCAGTTGCCGAGCCCGACTGAAAAAAGATCCGTTTGCCGGTAAACGACTGCCAGGCGTTACCCTTTGCTTCACAACCTACTGCATCAATGCACACATCGGCACCAAACCAGTCGGTTGTTTGTTTAATGAACTGTGCCACATCTTTCATTTCATCGAAGTTATAGGCTTCACAAGGCGCATAGCTCCGTACGAATTCAAGACGGTAATCTACATTATCAATAACAATGACTCTTCCGGCACCAAAAAACCATGCACATTTAGCAGCCATAATTCCCACAGGCCCGGCGCCAAAAACAACCACCGTATCGTCTTTTATGATACCGCCCATTTCGCAGGCCTGGTAGGCTGTAGGAACTACATCGGTTAAAAGCACCGCATCGTCCGGGTCCATATCCGGCGGAATAACCGTAGGACCAACATCTGCAAAGGGAACACGTACATATTCTGCCTGTCCGCCATTAAAACCACCGGCAGTATGCGAGTAGCCGAAAATTCCACCCACACCTGTTGCTTCAGAGTTCGATTCATGGCAATTTCCATATAGCTCCTGCTTGCAGAACACGCATTTTCCGCAACTTATATTAAACGGTACCAGCACGTGGTCACCTACTTTCAGTTTTTGAACATTGATTCCTATTTCCGCTACGATACCAATGAATTCATGCCCGAATGTTGAACCAATACGGGTGTCAGGTACAAAACCATGATATAAATGCAGGTCGGAGCCGCAAATACAGGAACGGGTAACCTGAATGATACAATCCTCCGGATGTTCTATCCGGGGCATAGGTTTCTGTTTTGTCCTTACCCTGTAGGGTCCTCTGTAATCCATTGCCAGCATTGCATTTCATTTTAAGTGAAATTATTCTGCGGTACGGCATTATGCTTTTGGGGATTTACAGCATTTTCTGGTTCATTAAGCTCTAAGTGAAAGTCCGATTTTTTTTGCTGAAAAGTGTTACATAAGTTTTGGATTTTCCGGAAGAAGTGATTTATATCCTTCATTCCAACCTCCCTTCTGTTCCATCCGTTCTTTCTGATGTTACCATAAAAACCCAATTCTATGAAAACCTGTTTCATTTTTATCACGCTTTTATTCGGTTCATTTTCTTTAGCACAATCTGACCGATACCAGATCAGGCTCATTCCCGACGGAGCTTACGAACAGATTAAAACAAGTGTGAAGGATTATGGAAGCTATCAATTAGTAGGCGGCACCTATAACGACAACGGGACTACCCGGTTTTGGTTTGCCAAGGTTGCAGGTGGAACGGGAATATGGATAAAAACGGTTGATGCTCACCCGGTTTGGGCACCAATGGATATTTCTCCAACGGATATTGCCCAATGCAGTGCCAATGGAGATGTTATTTTCGTGGGCCGCGGGAATTCAGGAAATGATTACACTGCGAAAGTAATTAAAGTGAATGCTTCGGGAGACGTAATCTGGACAAGAGAAATTAATGCCGAACCCGGAACTTACTCGCAAACAGTTTATGAGAACAACCCTATGATCATTGAAGACGACGGCGTAATTATTTCGATGGCGGGAGAAAACCACCTGCAAATAACCAAACTGGATTTAAACGGAAACCTCGTTTACTCGAAACAATTGCAGCTTGATGGTACACAAAGTATTCTCAATCCGGGACATTTGTTTATTCCCAATAGTTCAGGAGGATACTTTGCCGGTTTTGAATGCGACAACTCTCCTGCAATTGTGAGTCTCGATGAATCGTTAAACATACTCTGGGCAAAGAAGATTACTCAGGGAGAAAATGCCCGGCTTCGTTCTATAGTACAAACTCAGGCAGGCGATATATTCCTTGGCGGAATGGGTGAAGGCGAAGGCGAAACTTTCCTGGCTAAACTAGATATGAACAGTGTTGAACAAAACTACGCTTCGTTTACCGATTCGGAAATCTATTCCATCGATCAACTCTTTGAAATGAATGATACAACGATCATCGCAAACGGAAGAACAGGCTATTTACTTGTTAATCCGAACGATTGGACTTACGATGAAATGCTGAACAATTCGGCTTTCTGTGCTTTTGATAAAAGTAGCAGCGGCTGGAGCTTCGGAAGCCAATGGAGTTATGATTATTACCTTGATTTCGATCCTCGGAGCCCGCAATGTTTCAGTTATACAGGACCGGAAGCAAAAAACAGTACGGCAGTTTCTGCAGCAGACGAAACTATTACCTGTACTGTAGCAAATATGGGTGAATTGATAAATTACTCGCCCACACCGACTTCTGTTTTGATGACACTGTTTAATGATTGTTTTCTTTCCGTTGAAGACAAAACTCAGACTGATCTGACGATTTATCCGAACCCGCTGATTTCAGGAGGAAACTTATCCTTCTTATCACATGATCTGCAAGGAAAAAATGCACGTGTTCTTTTCACTGATCTGCAGGGAAAGCTACTGGCTGAAATGGCTTTTGAACAGGAGATTACTACCCCGCCTTTAAACTCAGGGGTTTATTTTGTAATGATTTTAGGTGAAAACGAAGAGAAGATTGCGTTAGAAAAGATTGTGGTGGAATGAAAAGATGATGCTTCGGCGAGCTGTAATTTACTTTTAACACATAGGGAACATAGATTACATAATCACATAGTTCTGAAATAAACGTGAGATTAGAATTTGTGTTAGTTGCACTTTCTACTTTACTTCATCGGAAATTGTTCTTCTGCCAGACCGGAATATCACCTGAGTATCAGAAGTCAGATTACATTCCACTTTTTCAGGATCTTTTGAGCTCTTTACGACCTGATCCGGTTAAATGCTTTTCCGAAGTTTTCAATTACATCCGTAATGAGCATGCTTTCCATGCTTTGTGATTCGAGTGTGAGATCGGCTGCTAAACCGTGCAGGTAAACTCCCAATTGTGCGGCATTTAACGGCGAATATCCTTGTGCAAGAAATGAAGTAATTACGCCGGTTAATGCATCCCCGGAACCTCCTTTCGACAGTCCGGCATTTCCGGTTGAATTATAAAAAACATCATCCGTAGTTACAATTGCCGTTTGATGTCCTTTTAAAACAAGGATAACCTGGTGTTCTCCTGCTTTTTGTATGGCCGTTTTGATTCGCGCTTCATAATTCCCGTGTTCTCCGAACATCCGGTCGAACTCGCCGCTATGTGGTGTTAATATAGTATTTGGCGGAAGTGAGCTGAAAAGTTTTTGATTGTGGGAAATAATTGTCAGTGCGTCTGCATCCAGCAACAAACTTCCTTTATATTGCGAGATTACTTCGAACAGCAGTTCTTCTGTAGATTCATCGGTTCCAATTCCCGGACCTATTCCAAGAGCCGAAAACTTGTCAAAACTTAACGGACCACCTTCTCTCATTAACAGCATAGCTTCCGGAATTGCCTGCTGTAAAATCCCACGTTCCTCTGCCGGGACACAAACAGTAACTAAACCGCATCCCGAGCGGAGTGCAGCTCTTGAAGCAATAACGGCAGTCCCCATGTATCCTTTTTTACCCGCAATCAGCAATGCATGGCCGTAATTGCTTTTATTGGAATCGGGTTCCCGTTGTTTCAGAATGGATCTGATATGACTAATTGTTAACTTATTCATAGGAATTTATGCTCTAAGATAAGAGCATATTTACTTTTTGCCTCAAAAACTGAACTGTATGCCAACAAATTTCACTATTAAAATGAAAATTCGAAGCTGTGTAACATTTGTAACAGTAGTTTTGTTTTACTGTTTCTAATTTTGATGAAGCATCATGAAAATGAAAAAGAACCAAAGTATTTGTCTTTTATACCATTTGGCAAAAGTAACAGCAAAAAACACATTTAACAGATCAATCAAATGACTTTTATCAGAAAATACCAACTCATAATAATCGGGGCAGCAGCCGGAGGAATTACAGGTTACCTTTATTACGCTTTTATAGGATGTGCAAGCGGAACATGCGCTATTACTTCCAGTCCGGTAAATAGCACCGTTTACGGTATATTGATGGGAGGCCTGATATTCAGCCTGTTCAAACGCAGCGAAACGAATAGTAGTACTCATGAAAAACAATAACTTCATTCAGAATACTGATAACTGCCGCATACCGGCCAAACAAAAATAGCTTGCCTTATGATGAAAGACATTCTTTATTCGACACTCCACAACCGCTGCCCGAAATGTCATGAAACTACTGTTTTTAAGGTCCGGAACGCGTTTAACCTCAAGCATTTTATGGAGATGAATGAAGTTTGTTCCGTATGTAACGAAAAATATGAAAAAGAACCTGGCTATTACTTCGGTGCAATGTATGTAAGTTACGCCTTAATGGTTGCTCTTTTCGTAACAACCTGGGTATTGAACAGCTGGTTAATTCACGCTGGTATTATTACATATTTCATTTCACTTGTTTCAATAATTGTTCTTTTAGCTCCACTCACATTTCGATTGTCGAGGCTCATCTGGCTGAATTTTTTCATCAGCTACAACCCCGGCTTTTCCAAAACAAAAAAAATTAAATCATGATGAAATTCTATTTCGCGATAAGCGCATTCCTATTGCTCTTTGGAGCTTGCACAAACCAAAGCACATCCTATCAGCTAACTGCTGATGAGTTCGAAACCAGGTCAGAAGAAACTGCACCGAGTTACCTGATTGATGTGCGCACAGCAGACGAATTTAACGGCGGACATATTCAGAATGCGCAAAATATTGACTGGACTGATGCGGCCTTCGGCAAAAAGATCAGTGAATTGGATATCTCCAAACCGGTATTCATTTACTGTTTGAGTGGCGGAAGAAGTTCGGCTGCAGCTGATTACCTTCGTGAATCGGGTTTCAAAAATGTCTATGAGCTTGAGGGCGGAATGTTGGAGTGGCGGAATGCCGGAAAACCTGAAACCAGCGGTGAAAAGCTTCAATCTGCCGGGATCACTCAATCTGAATTTAACGAGATGATTATTTCTGAAAAATTGGTGATTGTAGATTTCTATGCTCCCTGGTGCATGCCTTGTAAACGAATGGAGCCAGCCCTGAATGAAATTTCAGTAGAAAATAAAGAATCGGTGAAGGTTATCCGTATTGATATTGACCAGAACAAAGCATTAGCCGCGTCCATGGAAATTAACTCAATTCCCTTCCTGGTATATTACCGCAACGGTAAAAAAACAGGAAGCCACACAGGCGAAATATCAAAAAAGGAAATTCTCAGCGAATTGAATCTGTGAAGGATTCTCGCAAATGGACCTGTTTCTTAACCAATGAAATTTGTTTCAGGAAAATGCCGGAATCATAATTATTGGGAGTTATGTATATTAAACACCCAAACTTCTGATATAGGATTTATATTGCCACGAATGCACGAATCGAAATTATCATTAAGCACATTTGAATCGGCCACTAGTGGCCGCGAATTCGTGCATTCGTGGCAATTCTTTTTATAAGATCGATTCTGATATAAACGGCTGGGTGCGTTTGACACATAATGACCTAATTATTCGGTTACTTCCATCAAATAACAACCAATAGTTGTCAAAAACATCGAAAAGTAGCGCAATTACAACCACAAGTATTGTACTTTAATAGTCTCCGGAAATGGTTGACGATAACTTTGCAGTATCGAAATCATTTAAAAAGAAACAAGATGTTAAGTACAAAATTAATCGGGAACAGAATTACCGATGCACGCAAAAAAGCAAACATGTCGCAGGCGCAGCTTGCCGAGCAGTTATTCATCAGTTCTCAGGCCGTTGGAAAATGGGAACGCGGCGAATCGATGCCGGACATTATTACATTGACTCGTTTAGCCGAATTACTGGGAGTTGACCTGAACTACTTCTCCGCAGGAACAATAACGGAAAGCAGCGAATCACTGGTTAACACTTCGGTGAATGAACCAGAAAACGTACTTGTTTCCGGTGCTTCGAATACCAAAAAGGAAAAAGCCGGAAAAAAAATGACCTGGGATATGTCGCGAGGGAACTGGGTAGATGCCGACTTCTCCGGATTAAAAAATCTTCATGAGAAATTTGGTTCATCGAACATGCAGCGCTGTCTTTTCAAAGATTCAGAATTGTCGGGACTACTCTTAAGCGGCAACAACATTTCGGAATGTAATTTCACCGGATCGGAGATTAACAACAGCCAGATCCGCCGCTCGAACCTGGAAAAGAACTTGTTCAACAACTGTTCGCTTCAGGAAACTGAATTTTCAGGAAGTTTTCTCTCCGGCTGCGATTTCACCAATGCGGATCTTAGCGGCGCAACCCTTAAATCGGGCGGATTTGAGAAAAACATTGTTTTAAACACTGTCTGGAACCGCACTTCGTTCATCAGCACATACATTGCAGACATTTTATTTGAAGGAAAACTGGAAGATTGTTATTTCGAAGCTTGTTCGTTTAAACGCGTTACGTTTCAGAATGCCACGTTAACGAATACCTTTTTCAAGAACAACGATCTGAAACGCATCAAGTTTGTTGACTGCAAAGCAGACAAAATCACTTACGAGTTTCTAAAACATGGTAAAGCCGATTTAAGCGGGATTACCCTGATGGATTTGTGAAGGAAACCGTATTTCATTCTGGGAGATTTTATGCGTTTCCCGGGGTTTTGAAAAGATGTAATATCAGACTATTTAAGAGTCAGGACAATGATCAAAATACTATTCATTGTCCCGGCTCTTTTTGACACCCGGCAACCGAAGCACCGAAATCCGTACCTTTAAACCGTTGAGTTAAATAAAGCAGACTGATGATCGAATTATATACAAAAGCCGGGAAGTTCCTGAAATTGCAGGGAATTGAGGAAATAAATGCCGATCACGCCGATTTCATTTTAATTCAGTTCCAGGATTATACCCAGGCTGATCTGGCATGGGTTCAATCGAATTACGGTTTGGATCTGTCGATCATGCAGCACACCGAGGATATTGAGATCAGTTCCCACTTCCAGGAAAGCGACCACCAAACAGCATTTCACTTCTCCCTGCCCTATTTCAAACAGAAAGATTCTATGGTGGAAGAATCGTATTTCCTGATCATGACGGAAAGCCGGTTCTTTGCTTTCTCCAGTTCAGGGCTTGATGCGTATTTCACAGAACTTTATGCTCATAAATTTGATACACGTTTGATTGAGACGGTAGACATGTTCGCCTTTCAAATAGAATTTTTGTCGGATTACTACGCCGATATTACGGAGAATATTGCCCGCAGAATTAAGTTCCTTGCCTCACGCGTTCTGGTCAAAAAGGAATTCCAGGAAGACGATCTGGATACGATCACACGACTGAACTTCAACAATCTGCTCATCAAGGAATCGATCAACGAATTTATCCGGATCCTCACGCTTACAAAGAAAAGTGCGCGCAGATCGAAGATGAATATCCGGGAAAAGATCGATGAGGAGTTAAATGATTTGTCTGTAGTTTCAGATTATATCCAGTTTAATTTTGACCGGCTCGATGACCTGAAAGAAAACATCAGCAACAAGATAGAACTCGAACAAAACAAGATCTTCAAACTCTTAACAATGGTTACGTTTTGTATTTCCATGCCAACACTTATTGCGGGAGTTTATGGTATGAATTTTCTGCACATGCCTGAGCTGGCTTCTAAATACGGTTATCCACTGGCCCTGATGGCCATGGTATTAAGCGTTGTGCTTCCGCTGGTTTATTTTAGACGAAAGAAATGGTTATAAACCAGTCAGCAGCTGCCACGAGTGATTTCTAAAGACTAAATACTTTTAGCTCCCCATACTTTACGCTATTTCCCGACAATACTCAGCACAATTTTTACAAGCTTTTGCGCATTCTTTGCAATGCTCATGCTCGTGTTTTCCACATTCTGCTGCACACTGGTCGCAGACATCTGCACATAAAAGACACAATTCTTTTGCGCGATTGCTGCCTAAACTCATTAATTGGGCTGCGGCATAACATAGCGCTGCACATTCCATGTCCAGTTGAATACAACGTGACATAGCACTTACATTTTCTTCTGTCAGGCAAGATGAAGCACAATGATTGCAGATTGCTGCACAATTCAGACAAGCTTCAATACAGGATTTATGATCATGATAATTCATAGAACTGATTTTTTAGAATACAACCGGAAATTTACGGGCAGGGACCTAAAACTATGTTACACTCTTTCTGTAAAGAATTGTAGATATCAAATTTTCGCAGGTTTACTTCATACATCAGAAGCTCCTGAAATACAATTGCCGGATTTCAAATAAAATGACTATCCTTGACACCTGAAAACAAACACTATTGCACATGAACAAACCTGCTATCACTGCTCTGATTACCATCCAGGAAAAAAACACATCCTATTTAGCGGATTCACACTTCAAAGAACTTGGCGGAAAGCCTTTGTTCCGGATTATGATCGACAAATTACTCGCTGTTAAAGCAATCGACCGCGTTCTCATAACAACCGATTCCGACGTTGTACGAAAGACTTATAGCGACAAAAGCAAAATTTCTTTGATCGATTTACCAGGTTCCGAAACGCTTTCAGAAGAATATTCTACGGCTCGTATCCTGGAAGAAATGCCTACTTCGGATAGAATAACTGCCTATTCGCTTGCAAAAATAAACGGCGAACATTTCATGCAGACTCAATGTATCAATCCTATACTTTCCATCCGAACGATTGAAGATGCTATTGAACGTTATTACGATTATGTTCTTAACCAGGAGAATGAATACCCGTTCGATTCTGTGATCAGTCTTTCGCGTGTTGAAAAGCGTTTGTTCGACAACAGCAATTATCCAACTATCACGCTAAGAGATGAACCACATTTCGTGATTTTTGAAGACACCGTATTCAATATTTTCAGCCGCACCTCGTTTGTGAGAAATCACAAACAAAAACTCGGTAAAAACCCGATGTTCTTTGAAGTTCCCGAAATTGAGAACCTGGCGATAGAATCGCCCGCAAGTTATAAACTGGCAAAATTGGTATACGACAACCAGGGATTGGTTTTATAAGCACCGGGTAAAGATCAGCCAGCTCCGGATTTATTTTCTTATTTTCATTGAGAACCTGCTAATAAATTCAACATGAAAAAAAACACTTCTCTTGCTATTACCACAGTAATTGTTCTGATAATGACTACTGTTTGTTTCGCTTATAATTCCTCGGTTTTAGATCAGCAAACACGCCTCGAACTCGACAAAGTTGTTTCACAACTCGATTCATTATCTGGTTACACTGTTCATTTAAGCGGACATACAGATAATACTGGTTCAGAGGATCGTAACAAAGAATTATCCAAACAGAGAGTAGTTTCCGTGAAGAATTACCTAATATCTAAAAACATTGACAGCACAAAGATCGTTTTGGCTTTTTACGGTGAAAGCAAACCTGTGATTGCCAACACATCTGAAGAAAATAAAGCATTGAACCGAAGAGTCGAAATAACGATCAACGGAGAGAAAACGGATCTTCCACCGGCTGACACTGCGCAATCAGAATCGAAGCAAACAACTATTCCTCAAAAGGAAACTCCGGTAGTTACTCCGGAAACAGAGAAAGCGAATACAACAGCAAAGGCAGAGAGCAAACAGAAAAAAGTCAGAAGACGTTTAGTATGGACAGGCTGGAGAACTGGATTTCATTGGAGTACTGCCAGAAAATAAGTTTACTGGATTCACTCTCCCTCTTTACAGCAGCTATCACGTTTTTCGTAGCCGCTCACATCGGCTTTTACATCATCGGCATCGAAACCCAATAGTGAAATTTCTTTCCGAATTTGTTCCTGGGTAATCTTTTTTGTCCAGTAAACTACTGTTGTCGTTTGATCCGATTCATTATACGTTACCAGCTGAATTCCTTTAACATAAACCAATTCTGCTTCTAATTTTCCTCCGCACGTTTCACACACTTTGCAATGACTGCACGTGTTGGGTGTTTTAACAGTAATTGTTTGACGTTTCGAAGCTTTTTGAGCAATTAGCAAATGTGAAACGAATAAAAAGGCAATAAACAAAGAAGCTCTAATCATGACTTTTTTTGTACAAAAGTAAGAAACTGCATCTATGAAACCATAACGGGTATTTAATCAAAAGTCCCGATCCATTGCTGAACCGGGACTTTCTTACTGATCCAAGTGAAGTATGATGCACAGCCCCAGCTTTTGTTAATCGGCTATTCCGGGGATGCGATCTATACTACTGTAATTGCGCGGAGAAACGAGAAGGTATCGCTTAACACCGATTTCTCAACACTATCCACTGTCATTATTGCCCTCACCCACCATCCTGAAGAAACAACT
>CAMLIF010000116.1 GCA_946479985.1 uncultured Flavobacteriales bacterium | reverse complement strand
GCGCTAGAGCCGGTTGTTCTGTATACAATTTTGAAAGAATGCGATTTTTCTCGTTATCAGAAAGATCTGAACCGTTAACATATACATGAAGACTATTCATATCTGTTGAGTTCGTTGAAGCAGATAGTTCAGAAGCAACATGAATCAATGTGTTTAACTTCTCTTCATGCCCCAATTGATCCAGTTCTGTTTCAAACCCGGCTTTTAATACTCCATGTTCGATAACCGCCTGCATCATTCCCTGGTCCCCGGTAATATTCTGACAAAGGTCGTTTGAAGAGAATTGTGTTGTAGCATTTCCTAACTGGCTTCCGCAGGCAGTTGTTGAATAGAAGGTATTGTTTCCAGTTAGCGTAACGTTCGCGTTGACGTTTGTGACACCAAAATTCCCAACAGAAGCCAGTGGTGTGTTTGAAGAAATATCCGTTACTCCACCGGCAACGTTGTTTGATGCAAAGGTATTTTTGCCGGCAGTTGTTCCTGTTAAGCCTGTACCAATCGGACCATTGAAATTGGTGTTAAGAACACCGAAATTTCTGTAGCTGTACAAGAAGTTATTCAGGATAAGCGGCATTGTTCCTGTTCCGGTTGCAGTTCCTTTATTCAATGAAAGAGCAGTGTAAGTATTATAAATACAGTTTCCTACAATTCTGCATCCTGATTGTGTGTTAAACGTTTGAACAAATGAAATTCCAGTAGAATTGTCTTCCAAACAGTTGATAATGTTACAGCCAAAATAGGATGTTCTGTTATCAAGCGAGTAAATACCTATTCCGGCGTTTTCCATTGTATTATTAATAACATCAATGCTCGTTGAGTTTACTGTCTGAATACACGTTCTGAAGTGTCTCAGGTTATTTCCTGTTATGGAAATCACACTGTTGCCATCAGAATAAATTCCAAAGTTGCTGTATAAAGGTCTTCCTTTCAGCGTGTTTCCGGAAATTGTACAGTTATTGGATGCGTTCAAAAAGTAGATTTGAATGTCTTGTCCTGGTAATCCCGGGTACGAGTATAAGTTAGTCAGTTCAACAGTGTTGTTTTGTACCGTGATACGAGAACCTTGAGAAACATAAACACTTGTGTATTGATTGGTAAACGAATTCGCGGTAATGTTAGCACTGGACGAGGTTTCAGTAAGATAAACCCCGTAAACACGTTTCGTATTGCTGAAATCGGCATTTACAAAATTGTTCTGAGAAATAACGTCTCTGAATGTTCCTCTTCTTGCCCAGATACCAAAGGCATCTGAATTTCCGAATGTGTTTTCACAAGTTTCATAATTTACCCCGACGTTGTTGATCGTGAATTCATTTCCTGAAATTGCTTCGGAAAGTGCGTTGATATTCAAATAAACACTGATCTGATTGTTGAGGAAATTGTTGTTCGTTATACGAACGTTCGATGTTTTCTCAAGTTTGATTGCCTTTTGAGCGTTTTTGAACGTTGATTCGGAGATGTTTCCATTACTTCCTGAGAATGAAAATCCTAACCAGCTTGTCAATTCATCACAAGTACGGAAAACAGAATTATAGGCAATTGCCTGCGCACCATTTACAAAATTGATACCTGCACATTCATCAAAAACCATATCCACATTTGTCATATCCAGGGTTGTTGCGTCTACGGTGATTACTACACCAGGGGCAACGTAATATTTTCCGGATAAAACAGTGTGTGTCGTAAAATATGGATCTGAAGTTATCGGTGTAAATACCGGATCTACTGCTGCAAAACAACAGTTTTCCACGTTGATGGTTATTTGTTGGGTGGTTGTACATCCGTTTACGGTTGATGAAACAATATAAGTTTGATCAGAAGTTGGAGATGCAATAACTACAGATCCAGTTGTGGTGTTTAACCCGGTTGCCGGGCTCCAGGTGTAAGCACCGTTCGCATTACCGGTTGCTGTCAAAGTGGTGCTTGTTCCTGAACAAATAACACTGTCGGATGCAGTTATGTCTAATTGTGGGTTAATAAAAGAAGGAATAACATTTGGTAAACCACATTTTACACCTGTCCCGGCAGCTAATGTCAACCCGTTTACCGTATATGTTGATCCCAAATAACTATCAGGAGTATCAATTCGGCCCAAAGTAGTTTGATTTAGATTTCCCATGTTTGAGTCACCGTCTTTAGCCATATAGATTAGGCCGTTTGGAGCGAGTTGCAATCCTGCGTATAAATTGTTCGTAGTTGCAAATGCATTTGCCAGAGTTCTTGTTGCAGGTGCCAGTATATTGTATGCAAATAATCCGGCAAGCACGTCCGTGTAATAAAGTACATTACTGTTCGGAGAGAATTCAACCCCGTAATATGATCTTCCTACACCTGTTACTACGTTTACAGGATTTGAAATTACGCCGGTTGATGGATTGAAATCAAATAGATTTACACTTGTTTGTCTTACAATGAATGCCAAACGATTGTTATTAGGCGATACTTTCATGTTACAGGCAGAATTGATTTCTCCACTTCCTGAAGGTACTATGGGGCCAACAAGCGAACTAACAGGCATTGCTAAGCCAGCATTTGTTACCAGATAAGCTTTAAATCGATTACTGTTTGCTGCTTCGTGTGTTATGACCCAATAATCAATTCCATTACAATGTCTGGCAACTGTAATACTTTCAGTAGTATTTAATGCCGTTCCATTGTCTGGCATTGGTGTATTTAAATTTGAAAGCAGGTTTGTTCCGGAATTGTAGATTGTGTGTTGAACCTGTCCTGATGCAAGTTGCGGAACTGAAAAGATGTAATATCTGCCTGTTGTTGAACCGGGAGTTAATCCTGGTTCAGGTACAATAATACCACTTTGAGCAGAAGACCAATGGCCGTTTAATACTCCGGGAACAACGGTGTTTGTATTGTCCCAAACGGTTATCCCGTCAGTATAAAAGATTAGGTTCCCGGCATTATCCGACATACTTGCGCAACCCTCGTAACTTGAAAGGGAGGAGGTTCCTACGGTTGGAGGATTTGTTCCGTCAAAATTAACGCGGGCGTTAACTCCGAAGGTCCAGGTGTTTCCTTGTTGTGAGAAGGAAACGCCGTGCATGAGTGTTATTAACAACATGCACAAGCTTGAAATGAAATAGTGTTTCATGAGCGATGTGTTTTTATAGTGAAATACAAAGCTAATGAGTGTGAGATGCAGTATTGTTACCGTTTACTCGGTATTGCAACCGTGGTCTGAAAACCGAGTAAACGGTTAACAGATTATTGACTGGTCAGAAACCCAATTATTTCGGATCGTTTCCTGCGTGAGATTTCATATTCTTCGCCATTCTTCATTTTTATGGTGTAAGGTGCCGTTTTTGAATATGTTTCTACAAAATGTATATTGACGAGAATACTGCGGTGAATTCGAATGAAATGCTTACTCGAACTCAGGGTCTCTTCAAATTCCTTAAGTGTTTTTGCAGCAGTATATTTTTGCTCATCTTTTGAAATAATCGTAGTATAATTATCATTAGCAATCAGCGCAATAATACTTGAAGATTGGATAAAGCTGACCGTGTCTTTGTGATGAATGCGGATTGAAGTTTCTGAGAAGGCGTTTTTTTCGTTCAGTGATTTCCACTTTCTGTATTTTTCCATGGCGGTCAGCAGATCATCGCTGTCCAGAGGTTTTAGTAAATAATCAATAGCACTTACTTTAAAAGCATCAATAGCGTAATTTGCATAGCCCGAGACGAAAATTATTGAAAAGGTAATCTCGGAAAAGGCTTTTAGAATGGAAAAGGAGGTGTCTCGGGCCAGATGAACATCCAAAAAAACCAATTCAGGACGAAGGGTAGTTATTTTTTGAATGGCATCATCAACCGAGTTTGCAGTACCTACAACTGAAACATCGTTACAATATAAGTTGAGTAGTTTAGACAAGTTATCACTAGCGAAAATCTCGTCATCCACAATTACTGTCCTTATCATTTTGAAAATTTGATTTATCATTTCAAATGTAATTATAAAATACCCTTTGAATCTCCAATTCAATACGAGAGTTACCAACCGATCGTGAATGTTCTGACTTGCTCGCCAACATTTTGATTAAATGACCAGTTACTAGGAATGCGTAATATTTTATTCTTTTCAAATACTATCTTTGATTTGAAACTTCTACCAAAATGAAAAAAATAGTTATCGCTATCACTACCGCTGTCGTACTATTTTCGTGCGATGGCGTGAGGCAGGTGTCTTTGTCCAACGAGCAGTTTTATTCAAATGAACATGTTGAAGACAAAATCAGTAAGTACAATGTCTACTTTCACAACGGAGAATCAACCTTTCGGTTAGAAAACCCGGAAATGATCAATGATTCGTTAGCCGGAGATCCGGTTCCGGTTGATCCGAAAACCATCAATGAAAATCCGAAGACTCCGCAGGAATTGTTTGATACCAGAAACGACGTGCATGTATATCTCGATAAGGAAGACAAAGCTTATTATGAGTCGAAAATTGCCAATGGTGAAAAAATAAAACTTGGCAGGAAAGAAATCAAAGAAGTAAAAATGCTGGCCAAAGATGAGGGAGCTGCATTTGCTGCTGCAGGTTTGGTGATTCTCTTTGTACTTCTTGGTATCCTGATTATTTCATTGTTAATTGTGCTTTTAGCGAGTGCTGCCGATAAGGGAACGGATGGTTCAGGATCGGGTTCTGATTCTGATAGCGGCGATTCAGGTGACAGCGGCGGAAGTAATTCCGATTCGGGTTGTTACATTGCCACGATGGTTTATGGTTCGTACGAAGCGCCAAAAGTAATGGTGTTAAGAGCATTCAGAGATCAATTCCTGGCAAAGTATTCCTGGGGAAATAAATTTATTGGCTGGTATTATGCCAATTCACCCAAATTCGTATCAAAACATAAAAACCATAAAATTCTGGGAAGCATCATTCGCGGAGTTTTGAATGCAGTTGTATGGTGTTTAAAACCGTTTTTCAAAGCGTAATATTCAGTTCTTGTGTATTTCTAAGTTACGGTCAAACAACTGTGACAGTGAAATATTTTGGATTCACGGTTCATCCAACCGGTGATCCGACTGCAGAATTACAGCCTTATAAATTAGACAAACGTGCAAGGATTGTGGCTAATTTCGGAGGATTTATCGGTGTTGAACGCTTCGTCTACAAAGATTATTTCTCGGTTAAAATTATCCAGGGATTGTTTACCGATTGCTCGGCAGGCTGGTGTTCCGTTACTCACATTGGTGGACGTATGCTGCTTTTGAGAAAACCGAAACATCGTATTTACTTCGGATTGGGTCCGGCCTATATGATCCGCAATTCCTGGACCCGATTCGGGAAGGATTATGAACCGTCGGGCTTTTTCAGAGTCGATTCCATGCGAAATTTAGGAGTTGTTCAGCATCGGTTTTTACCGGTAAGTTTCGAATTTGAGTACGATTGGGTGGTTTCCCCCAAAAATCAGGTGTCATTCAGTTTTACTCCCGGAGTTCCTTTAGCTTGTATTTTTTCAGTAGGGTGGAAGCATTGGTTTTCACTTCCTGATTATGAAAATGAATTGAAAGTCTTCTAGTACATCGTATAGGTTTACGTTGTAATCCTTATCTTCGTAAAAACGATCCTGTATGTCGGCAATAAAGAACGCATTACTAAGATATCGGATTATTGATAAAGCAATTCGAAACCAATATCTTCCTTATCCTTCCAAAGCAGCTTTGCGAGAAGCCTGCGAAGAAGCCATTTATGGAAGTGTTGACGGTGAGAATATTTGTGATTCGACCATAGAGAAAGACATGTTTGCCATGCGAATGGAACACGATGCTCCAATCAAATATTCCAAGAAATTTGGTGGATACTATTACACCGATTCGGAATATTCACTGGACGATGTTCCGTTAAATGAAACAGATTTTGAAGCAATTCGTTTTGCGGCCAATACTTTAAGCCAGTTTAAAGACGTTAGTTTTTTCAAACAATTCAGTTTTGCTATTGATAAAATTGCAGATCGTTTGTCGGTAACGTCTAATAACAAAGAAAGTTTAGATCAGTTTATCCAGTTCGAAACGCCTGTAAGTTTTGGTGGAAGTGAATTCCTGCAGCCTTTGCTCGATTCCATTAAATCCAAAACAGTAGTGTTTTTTGATTACGAAAGCTTCCAGTCGCAAAAGAAAAAAGCAAGAAAAGTACTGCCGTTATATTTGAAAGAATACCGAAACCGATGGTACCTGCTTAGTTATGATTGTGTGAAAGAGCAAATTATTACTTATGCTTTAGATCGGTTGTCGAATCTGGAATCTTCAGAAGAGAAAATCTCAACAACCATTAATTTTAAAGCGAACACCTTTTTTCAGCATGCTATCGGAATAACTGCCAGTGCGGGAGCTCCTGAAAATGTTGTTTTTAAAGCCGATAATGTTGCTGCAAAATATATTTTGTCTCAGCCATTCCATTCCTCTTTGAAAATGGTGAAAGAAAGAAAAAACAAAACAACTTTTGAAATGACCGTTTATATTTCCGAAGAATTGATTCGTGAAATCATGAGTTACGGAGGGGATATTGAGGTTGTTGAGCCGCAATTATTGAAGGATCATATCTTACAGCGCATTAAAGCGATGGTAGAAAACTATAGTTAGAATTCAAAAGTAAAAAGACAGATTCTCAATTAAACTTATCTTCGCAAAAAACTTAAATATGACATTAACGAAACATATAGAAAACGGCGTTTGTACGCTGACATTAAACCGACCGGAAGTTTTCAATTCTTTCAACAAAGAAATGGCCCTGGCATTACAGAATGAACTGGATGCCTGCGAGAAGGATGATGCCGTTCGTGCAATTGTAATTATCGGAACAGGAAAAGCCTTTTGTGCCGGACAAGATTTAGCAGAAGTGATGGATCCGAACGGTCCTGAATTGCAATCTATTGTCCGTGATCATTACAATCCGATCATAACCCGAATCAGAGCAATTGAAAAACCAATTATTGCAGGAGTGAATGGTGTAGCTGCCGGAGCCGGAGCAAATATTGCTTTAGCTTGCGATTTAACCGTTGCCAAAAAATCGGCTTCATTTATCCAGGCATTTTCCAAAATCGGGTTGATTCCTGATTCGGGAGGAACTTATTTTCTGCCTCGAATCATCGGTTCCCAAAAAGCATTGGCTTTGATGATGACAGGCGAAAAAATCTCCGGAGAACAGGCTGATGCAATGAATATGATTTATAAAGCAGTTGACGACGAATTGTTCGAATCGGAAGTTCAAAAACTGGCTTTAACACTTGCAGCTATGCCAACGAAAGGATTGGGATTAACCAAACGTGCAGTAAATCAATCGTTCAACAATACGCTGGAAGAACAGTTGAAAGTAGAAGAAACGTTGCAAACTGAAGCAGGTCAAACCTACGATTTCAACGAAGGAGTAAATGCATTTTTGGAGAAGAGAGCTCCGGTCTTTAAAGGAAAATAGTATTAATTGAGAATTGAGAATTGAAAATTTAAAAGGCTTTGGCCTTCTCTTTTTCATTCTCCATTTTCCATTTTCAATTTAAGTGAAGAATATTAATATAGGTGTATTAGGTGCCGGAACAATGGGCGCAGGAATTGCACAGGTTGCAGCGCAATCGGGTCACAATGTTGTATTGGTTGATGTAAACCAGGAACAATTGATCAGGGCAAAATCAGGAATTGAAAAGGTCTTGAATCGTTTGGTTGAAAAAGGAACGTTGACAGAAGATTCAAAAAATGATATTCTAGGTCGATTTACTTTTTCTTCAGAGATTGCCGATTTTTCAGGATCAGGATTGATCATTGAGGCCATTGTAGAAAAAATCGAAGCGAAGCATGCCGTTTTTCAAGCTATTGAGAAAGTAGTGGATGAGAATTGCATACTTGCAAGCAATACTTCATCACTCTCAATTGCTTCAATTGGTTCGGCGTTGCAGAATTCATCCAGAATTATCGGAATTCATTTCTTTAATCCTGCTCCGTTAATGCCGCTGGTTGAAATTATTCCTTCCGTACAAACTTCAGAAGAGGTTTTGAGTTCTGCCAAAGCAATCATTGATTCATGGGGTAAATTGACCGTTGTATGTAAAGATACTCCCGGATTTATTGTGAATCGTGTAGCTCGTCCGTTTTATGGCGAAGCGCTGCGCATTTATGAAGAAGGCGTTGCCGATTTCGCTACAATTGATTGGGCAATGACCGAATTAGGAGGATTTCGAATGGGACCCTTTACGTTGATGGATTATATCGGGAATGATATTAACTACACAGTAACCGAAACCGTTTTCGCAGCGTTTTATTATGATCCGCGTTTCAAACCGTCGTTTACACAGAAACGCCACATGGAAGCCGGGTTTTACGGGAGAAAATCGGGAAGAGGCTTCTATTCTTATGCCGAAGGAAGCGAAATGCCGGAAGCAAAGAAAGATGCGGTTGTTGGAAAACAAATCCTGGATCGCATTTTAGCTATGCTCATCAATGAAGCTTATGATGCTTTGTTTTTGAATGTAGCTTCGAAAGAAGATATTGACATTGCTATGACTAAAGGGGTAAATTATCCGAAAGGATTACTGGCCTGGTCAGAAGAAATTGGCTTGAAAAACGTTTTGAAAACGTTGGAGAATTTGTTTGAGGAATACGGTGAAGACCGTTATCGTCCGAATCCGTTATTGAAGAGATTGGCGAAATAATCATAAACAAGTAGGGGAGAATAATTATTCTCCCCTACTTGTTTTAATCAACTAATTCGGCTTCAAGAGTAATGTCAAAGCTAAACGCCTGGCTCACAGGGCAATTTTCTTTTGCGCTTTTTGCTATTCGCTGAAACTCTTCATCAGAAATTCCGGGGACTTTTGCAGACAATTTCAAAGCTGAAAGTGTAATTTTTCCTTCATCTAATGAAATATGAGAGATTGTTCTCAATTCCCCGGGAGTAAACCCAGCTTCCGTTAGATCCGCACTCAATTTCATCGTGAAACAACCGGCGTGTGCTGCTGCCAGCAATTCTTCCGGATTTGTTCCAACTCCTTCTTCAAATCTCGATTTAAACGAATACTGAGTTTGATTTAAAGTCATACTTTGAGTAGTCAGGTGCCCGTTTCTTTCCTTAATAGTTCCGTTCCAAACGGCTTCTGCCTTTCTTTTCATGGTATTTCGTTTTTTAGATTACTAAAATTGTTTCATGAAACAAAGATAGGGCGATTCATGTTTTAGAACCGGAAAATTCATTTGTTACCCGGGTAATTGAAGGATAAGGTACACTTATCCTCAGAATACAATTTTTTCGCTGATGCAGATAGAAAACAAATTACTTCCAGTCTTTCAAAATCTTCTCTGCCTGTTTTGCGTAATAGCCATTATTCTCTTTAATTGCTGTAAATAATTCCTTCGCCAATACCTTGTCTTTATTTGCCAGACGCGATTTAGCCAGGTACCAGGTTGCTTCCTCATTGAAATTTGCCCAATTCAATTGCACACACGCCGAAAACTGATCACATGCTTTCTGATACTGCTGTAGATTGTAGTAACAAAGTCCCGAGTAGAAAATAGCATTGATATCATCGGGGTAAGTCTTCAGAATCTCCTCACAGCGTGAAAGAGCTTGTTTCCATTTTTCGTTTCCGAGATATTTCAATGTTTTATCCAGGTAATCCATGTATGGGATCATTACCGTTTTGGTCGTTGATTCCGTTTGAATATCTTCTTCCGCTTCATAGCTGGCAGGAACTCCGGAAAGAATGATTTGCTCAATTTTCACTTCAGGGCGAGATCGGTATTCCGAATAATCAATGGCTTTCAGTCGGTGTAAATAGATTTCTTTTGCCAAACGCTGCTCAGTTAATTTCACTTCTTTGTTCTCAATTATTGCAGGTAAAGGTTCCAAGGCAGTGCTTGAAAGATTGTCGAAATCGACTTTCTGCGGGATCTCGGTTTTAGTTTGAGCCTGAGATTGTTCCTTGGTATGTTTTGAAATTAAATCCTGAGTTGAGATTTGAGTTTCCTTATTCAAGGCAATAAGCGTGTCTATATTTTCGGGAAGTGATACTTCATTCCGTTCAATAACGAAGCTTTTTTGATTTGTTGGAGTTATTTCGTCTTGCTGTGTATAGAAAATGATTGCAGAAACCGCTAGCACTGCTGCTATGGTGCCAATGAAAAATGTACTGTTAAAGAAATTTCCATTGAATTTTCGGGCAATAGTTTTGTCTACGTTCTTCATTTGAGAAAACGCTGCTCCCGAGTTTTTCCAACCTTCAAGAGCATCTTTGTCAAAATCATCGAGCGCACGTTGATCCTGCCCCGAATTGTTCTGGAGTAACTGCTCAAAGTCTTTTCTATTGATATGTTCGTTATTTTTCATGGTTCTCCATCCAAATTTTTATATTTCGCTTTCCATTTTGAATAGCGCTTTTCACCGTGTTGACCGGAATATTCAAGTCATTCCCAATTTCCACATACGATTTCTGTTGCAGGTAGAAACGCTCAACGCATTCCTTTTGTATTCCTTTTAACTGCTCTAGAGCTTCGGGGATTTTCTCTATTCTCAGATCAATTTGCTTTTCCAGCTCAACATCATTAGGGTCTTGTTCTTCAGAAACCCCTTCGCCAATTAATTCGGAAGTGTTTAACTTTCGTTTTCTGAGAAATTGCAAACATTCGTTTTTAGTAACCTGGTACAACCAGGATTTAAAATGCTGGATCGAATGTCTGACTAATTTGTCTTCCAAATCAACAAATACTTTGATAGTTGTATCCTCGGCATTTTCATATTGTTTTAGATATTTCAAACAACATCCCATTACCAAATGACCGTAACGGGCGTATAATTCGCCAATAATACTTTTGTCTTCGAGTCGCCTAAAAGCAAGAATCAGCTCCTCGTCTGAAAAGTCCTTATAGTTTCTCCTGGCCAATTTGAAAATCATATTGTGTTTTAGATGCACGAATTTAAGCATTCCATAATTTGAAGTGAATTTTAATACTATTTATAAAGAGAGATTCAGATATATGTACACCTTATATATATAGTATGATTTTCTCACCTATATTTAAAGTATGAAAACGATTGGGATTTTAACGTCGGGTGGAGATTCGCCAGGAATGAACGCATGTATTCGCGCTGTTGTAAAATATGCATTGCAGAATGGTCAGCGTGTAATTGGAATTGAGGATGGGTATCAGGGAATGATTGAGAATCGGATGCAGGAATTGGATTATTCTTCTGTCAATAATATTATTCAATTGGGAGGAACTATTCTTGGTACGGCCAGAAGTGAAGAATTCAAAACTGAAGAAGGAAGGAAAGCCGCATATGAAAATCTGAAGAAAGCCAAAATTGGCGGACTTATATTAATAGGAGGAGACGGGACCTTTGCCGGTGGAAGTGTCTTATCGAAAGAATGCGGAATACCGGTTGTTGGAATTCCTGCTACTATAGATAACGACATAGTTGGAACAGATCATACTATCGGATACGATACCTGCCTGAACACGGTTATTGATGCGATTGATAAAATCCGTGATACAGCATCCAGTCATCATAGAATCTTCTTTGTGGAAGTGATGGGAAGGAATGCAGGCTTCATTGCTTTGAATGCCGCTTTGGCGAGTGGAGCAGAAAACGTTTTAATTCCTGAAGAGAAAACGGATATTGAAAAATTAGCGGTAGAGATCAAATCTCAAAATAGAGGACAACGAAGTTCTATCATTATTGTTGCTGAAGGTGACGATGGGGGCGGAGCAATAGAGGTTATGGAGAAGATAAGACCACTATTAAATGGTTTCGATTTGCGGCATTCAATACTTGGACATATTCAAAGAGGGGGGAAACCTTCTGCTTTTGACAGGATTATTGCAACAAGAATGGGTGCCTGGGCAGTAGAATTATTAAATAATGGAGAAAACAATTGCTTTATAGGAGTGCAGGGAGAAGATTTGAAGTTAAATGAATTGGTGTCAAACAGCACTTCTACGGCTGAATTGGATCATTTGAAGCTGGAACTTCTGAAGAAACTCCAAACAAAGTGATTTTTTTACATTGTGTAAATAGTGCGTTTTCAAGCGTTTAACATTTACTTGAAAAAAACTCTAAAAAAAACCTCAAAAAACGTTTGCAAAAGAGAAAAGAGTGAGTACCTTTGCCC
>CAMLIF010000115.1 GCA_946479985.1 uncultured Flavobacteriales bacterium | reverse complement strand
AATCAACATATGTTACAGTTTACTCGAAAACTACTGTTAAAATGCGTTAAACGTAAAAGTTACGCGGTTAGATGACAATCTCTTTTCAGAAAATAGAGTTTTCCGCCCATTTTCGGGAAAACAACTTCACCGTAGCTTTTAAATCCATAACGCTCGTAAAGATTCTTTGTTCTTTCATTGGATGTTTGTGCGTAAATAGGAAGCTGCATACTTTCCGCCAGCCCGAAGGTATGGTCGCGTAAATCAACAATAGTTGTCAGATGGTTTTCATTTTTGGCAACAGCCAGGAATTGATAATACAAGTGTGGCTCTTTCGGTAAGAAGTTCTTTACCGTATTCTGGAATTTCGAAATTTGGAAGAATCTTCGTAAAGGGAAAATGAACAAAGCCTGTAATACAGAAAGCGGACTTCTTCTTTTAGCTGTTTGGTTACACCAAATAAATGCAACACCTTGCTCATCGCTTGAAAGATAAGCACCCTGCTGATGCCTGGCGTGACGAATACAGGTTTTTAGAAATAGTCTCACTCTCCATCTGGCCGGGTTTGAGCCAAACATAAAACGGAAATTGGCGTTTTCCCTGAAACATTTGTTTAGAATGGAAACGGCAAGAGTGTCTTGCTCTGGTTTAAGTATTTTCATGGTACTGGGTTTGTGCCTCCGTCAGCCGCGGCTGACATAAGCGTTTGAGCAAATTTATCGGAATGAACCGTAGAAAAGTTGCATAAAACCGTACTCGTGGTTTTTGGTGGTGGCAGAAAATCGTACCTGAGGGAAATTTGGAATATGAAAAAATAAGTAAGGACAGCTCGCGAGCTGTCCTTACTACAAAAAAAAACAAGGTTTTTTTGTTTATTTTTTCTTGCGATTTTTTGCTTGTTCCTGTTGGATGCGTTGCGCTTCCTCCAAACGAGCCATGAAACCGCTTTTCTTTTTCGGTTCACTTTTACTGCCTGCTTTTTTAACTCTTGAAGCGGCCATTTTAGCTTTCAGTTTCTCTTCATCAACAAAGAATTTCTTGATTGCAAACATTAAAACAATTGTCATTAATGTAGAGATGAAATAGTAATAACTCAAACCTGAAGAGTAATTATTAAAGAAGAAGATCATCATGAACGGGAAGATATACATGATTACTTTCATGTTCGGCATTCCCGGCTGTTGCTGCTGTGTTACGTTTTGAGAGTTCAAATAGGTGTAAGCCAATGTTGTTCCGGCCATCAATAATGTAAACAACGACATGTGGTCACCGTAAACAGGAATGTTGAATCCAAAATCCCAAATAGAGTCATAAGATGAAAGATCTTCGGCCCAAAGG
The DNA here is from genome assembly GCA_946479985.1 of uncultured Flavobacteriales bacterium. The sequence goes on along the minus strand of CAMLIF010000115.1, from coordinate 10,889 downwards.
AATCCGTGTTGTCTTAAACCGAACGATGCCGGGAAGAAACGGAATACCGCTAAAAGAATTGGCATCTGAAGTAACATTGGTAAACAACCGGCGAGGGGAGAGGCTCCCGATTCACGCTGTAGGGCCATCATATCCATTTGCTTTTTCATACGATCTTCCGGATTTGGATATTTCGCATTAATTGCATCTGTTTCAGGTTTCAATATGCGCATTTTTGCAGATGAAACGAACATTTTCCATTGGATCGGCATCAGTACCAATTTCAAAACCAATGTCAATAATAGAATGGCAAATCCTGCCGGAATCCCAATGCTCAGGAACCATGTAAATAAAGGTTCAACCGCGTAAAGGTTAATCCAGCGGAAAATTCCCCATCCCCAGTTTAAGATGTCGTCGTAACCTTTATGGTACGATTTCAATGTTTTGTAATCGTTAGGACCAAAGTACCAGTGAAAACTTGTTACACTGTTCTCTGTAGAGTTCAAACCTAAATTCAGAGTTGTGTTGTAAGTTTTGATATGCGATGTTGCACGTTTCGATGTTTCCGTGAAACCGTTGATTTTGAAGGTTGTTCCTTTTTGCTCAAAAGCTTCTACAGGAGTTAAAATCGCAGAGAAGTAACTTTGCTTAAATGCAACCCAGTTTACTTTTTGCTCTGCAGCCTTGCTGTCGCTTGCGGCTTCACTGGTCCAATCCAGTTTTTCGTCTGCATTTTGAAAACAAATGGTTGAAACACGACGTTGTTCTGAAACCAATCTTTCCGTACGTTTCATGGTAGTTTTCCAGTTCAGCATCACCGAACTCGCAGGAACCTGTTTTGCCAAACCGTTAACTTCGATATCAAAATCAAGGTTGTACCAGTTGTTTAGCTTATAAATGTAGCGAATGCTACCTTCTTCTAATTTGTGCTCTAAAACAATTTTGTTCTTTGTAGCAGAAACAACTTCGAATGGTTTGTCACCGGTTTCGTATTTCTGTCCTTTATAAGTAAAAACTAACTGGTTTGTATTGTCTTTAGGATCAAAAAGCTGAAGCGGTGTTTTCTTTCCGTCGTTCTTTGCGAAATCGTCGTAAGACTCAAATCCTTTTAACTGAACAGTTGAGATGTCACCACCTTTGGTAGAAACGGAAACAATCAATTGATCTGAAGTCATGTCCAGGATTTCTTCTTTAAAAGCAGGAAGCTGAACAGCTGGTTTTGCTGAATCAGTTTTAACTACTGTAGAATCTTTCGCTGCGACTTTTTTGGTATTCAGTTTAGCTGTCTTTTCCTTCGAACGCTTATTATTCTCTTCCTTTTTCTTTTCAGCAAGCTCTTTTTTTGCTTTTTCCTGTTTTTTGATCTCTTCGGCTGAAGGTTGCGATAGGTAAGTATAGCCGAAAAGCAATACCGCGATCAGTGAGAGACCAATAATAGAATTTCTATCCATTTCTTAATTTTTGCTGTTCTCGATTGCTGCTTTCACAAAGGCAACAAACAGAGGATGTGGGTTATCTACTGTACTTTTGTATTCCGGGTGGAATTGTGCTCCAACGAACCAGGGATGTTCCGGGATTTCTATTACTTCAACCAAACCGGTTTCCGGGTTTTTACCTGTGGCAATCATTCCGGCTGCCTCAAATTGGGTTAAGTATTCATTATTAAATTCGTATCTGTGACGGTGGCGTTCCTCAATGGTTTCCGTTCCGTATGCTTCTGCAACTTTCGAATCTGGTTTCAGCTGACATTTGTATTTCCCAAGACGCATGGTTCCGCCCATATTGGAAATACTCTTTTGCTCTTCCATCATCGAGATTACAGGATATTTGGAATCTTCGGCAATTTCAGTGGTATGTGCATCGTCGAAATTCAGGACATGACGCGCATATTCAATCACTGCACATTGCATTCCCAAACAAATTCCGAAGAATGGAAGTTTGTTTTCACGTGCGTAACGAACTGCCTCTATTTTCCCTGAAATTCCTCTTGAACCAAATCCCGGTGCAACCAAAATTCCGTCTAATCCGGCAAGTTGTTCCTTGATATTTCCTTTTGTCAATGATTCGGAGTGAATCCATTTCACATTTACGCGGCACTCGTTTGTAGCACCGGCGTGAATAAATGCTTCAGATATTGATTTGTATGAATCTTTTAATTCAACGTATTTCCCAATCAATCCGATAGAAACTTCTTTCGTAGGATTTTTCAATTTTGTCAGGAATTCTTTCCACTTGCTTAATTCAGGAATGGTTTTGGAAACTAAGCCCAATTTCTCAAGAACTACTTTGTCTAATTCTTCAGCCTGCATTAATAAAGGAACGTCGTAAATGGTTTCTGCATCACGTGATTCAATAACCGCGTTGATGCTGACATTACAGAATTTAGCGATCTTCTTGCGAAGTGTTAAATCCAGTTCATGTTCTGTTCTGCAGCAAAGGATATCGGGTTGAACTCCTAATTCCAATAATTGTTTTACGGAGTGCTGTGTTGGTTTTGTTTTCAATTCGCCTGCTGCAGCTAAATAAGGGACCAGCGTCAGGTGAATTACAATACAATCGTTTTCAAATTCCCACATCATTTGACGAACTGCTTCAACAAACGGCAATGATTCGATATCACCAACTGTTCCGCCGATTTCTGTAATTACGATGTCAAATTTCCCGGTTTTCCCAAGGATTTGGATCCGGTCCTTGATTTCGTCAGTAATATGAGGAATGATTTGAACTGTTTTTCCTAAAAACGCACCCTGGCGCTCTTTATCGATAACACTTTGGTAGATTCTCCCGGTTGTAACATTATTTGCCTGTGATGTCGGTACATTCAGAAAGCGCTCGTAATGTCCGAGGTCCAAATCTGTTTCAGCTCCGTCGTCTGTTACGAAACATTCTCCATGTTCATACGGGTTCAAAGTTCCCGGATCAATGTTAATGTATGGATCAAGCTTTTGGATGGTTGTGGAATAACCTCTTGCCTGGAGTAATTTGGCCAATGAAGCCGATATGTTTCCTTTTCCCAAGGACGATGTTACCCCCCCGGTTACAAAAACATATTTAGTTGAATTCGACATTTGAAAAATTTGTAACTACGGGGCGCAAAGTTACAATAAAGTTATGGATGTGCACGGACCGTTTACCGAAAAAACATTTTTTTAGCTTCTAAGGTCTGATTAGACACGAGATTGAGTACTTCTCTCCGCCGCAGACGGAAGATCAAGTGGGATGGCTGAGTAAATGATAACCAAACTGTCACCTCAAATAATGCATCTTGTAATTTAGCCTCTCCATCAAGTTTTTATAGTTGCAGCAGTTGGTTTCAATAGTTGACAAATCGTTATCTGCTACGTTGAATAGTATGGTGTGTCTCCTGTCATTCCCAAAAAGGATCCGTGAGATTATCGACAAATTTACAGTCAGAATAATACAGTTGTATTTGTTGCAATTGTTCTTTGGTTGCTGCTTTTTGAATTTCGTTGAATAACACCCGTTCTTCAAAACGAATATGCTTTTCAAGTTCTTCTTCAATCGAGCTAATGGATTTATGGATGTCATTTCCATTTTCAAAAAGTCGTTTCAATCTTCTGTGTTCAGCAAGGGTTTGCTTAACAAGTTCATTTTGGCTGCCGAGAATGGGTAAAAGTAATTTTTCTTCTATTTCAAAATGTTGTCTCAAATGATTGTTCCAAAACCAATCCATATACCTTTTTATCCTTTCCGCTGCAATATTTCGTTTGATACCTTTTCTGATTTTCCAACAAAGCAGTAAGCCGTGATGATGGTCACGACTTAATGGTTTTAGTGGATCTTTCCTTTTAATGGGTTCATACATTTGTTAATTGTTTTTCAAGTTCAATAGCTTTAGGAAACAGCATGTTATTCTCCAAATGAATATGCAGGTGCAGGTCCTGTTCGAATTCCTTTAACAACGCGAAAGTTACCCTATAGGTGTTGCAGGCATCTTGCGGCGGAGTATAATTATTGCTTAGTGTTTCAATTTTTCTGAATCTTTCTCCTTCCGTGGTATGTTCATTCATCATCATTTGAATAGGGTTTTCCACAGCACCAAAGTGAGGTGTATCCGGTACTTTGTTTTCTTGTTTTGCTTTTGCCATTTTTCTTACAAAAGGGAATAAAACAAGCTCTTCTTTCTTCATGTGAAGTGCCAATTCACCAGCTGCCGTAGTAAAATGCTCATTGATTTCAAACAATTCCGGATGACGTTCTCCGTGAACTCGACATATCTTATCGAGATAAGGTTTTATTTCCTGTGTTTTTTCTTCCACATAGCGATGATGCTTTTTCTCTATATAATCAGCCAATAAATCAATTGGCCAGGATTTATAGTCGGTTGTTCCCTCTGAGGATACTTGATTAATGGAGTTTAGATCTGTTACAACCAATTTTGAGTCTAAATTTTTAGCAACGCAAGCGTCTTCAATGGTTCGGTTTCCCTGACAGCAAAAGTCAATGCCATATTTTTTAAAAACGGCTGCTGCGCGGTAGTCTTGTGCTACCAATTCTCCTATGATGTTGTTTTCTTGAAAATTCATAATGATGTGTTTTTAAATTTTATTCCCCCAATTGGTTATTTCTTCGTTACTCCAGAGTGTTGGGAAAAATCTTCGCTGTTGAAACTTAGGATGTAAGTACTTTTTCCATTCGCTTCCACCTGTAGCCGCTTTTCCTTCGCCTTTCAAATCGAGATAGTGTTGAGCAGTTTCCAAATGAACTAACGGCCAGGCAACATTATACAAATAGTCAAACTCCTTCAGTTTCGCTTTTAATGCTTCGGAGCAATTCATTATTTTCAAAACCTTATCTTCTATTGTATTACCCTTCGTTTTGTTTGCTAAAGCAATTAACCGGTCTAAATATTTTTCTTCAAATTGGCGGAGAGTCAGCGATTTTTTGCCTGTTTTTCTATTTAATCCTGCATCTTTCCAATATATGTGCTCAAAATATTCGTCGGTAGAAGGGGTGCTTGAAACTCTTTTTCGACCTTCTGCGTTTATTAGATTTTCAAGGCGAGTACAATAAATCTCTATCAATCGAAATGTTGCCGACTGAAACCCGCTAGCAGGTGTTAAGGTGCTGCGAAACGTATTGTAATCATCATAGTTCATTCCGTATTTCATTACATCAAATGAGCCAATGAGCATATTGGTGTATCTATTCAGACGATTTAATTTTTCTATCCATACGCTTTCTTCAAAAGGTTCGTATACTAGTTGTTTAATTTCGTGAACCATCATTTTCAGAAATAATTCTGTTACCTGATGATACATAATGAAGATTTCTTCATCTTTAAAATTAGTTCTCGGTTTTTGTAAGGAGAGGAGCGTATCTACTTCTATATAATCCCAATAATTTATGGGCTTGGCGTGCAGCAATCCTTTTAAGTAAGTTTCGTAGTTTTCTCCCAATTCTTGATATTTTTCATCAATATCGTTGATTAAATTATCTCTGTTCATATTGCTGTGTTTTTAAAAGTATTAAACCGAAAGCGTTCATATCAGTGGTATTGCAGCGTTGTTTCTATAGAATTCAATTTTGGAACGAAACATTTCTGCCATTCTTTGTCCCTGCCATTTGGCTTTTGTAGCTTTTTCACCTTCAAACAAAGAATCTATTGTTTCATAGAAAATGTGTAACCATTGTTCAAAATGGGTTGCATCAACAGGAAGTTTGGTGTGGGGGAGAAAGGGACTGCCAAAATAAGTATGTTCGTTCAACAAAACAGTTTGCCAAAAACGATACATCTTTTCCAAGTGTTCCGTCCAGCGATCGTCAATTTTATTGTTGAAAATATCCTTTAGCTTTTCGTCTTCCTGAATCTTTCCATAGAAAGTGTCAACCATTAATTTGATGTCGTCAATATTGTTTATATCTCTTTTTAGTGCCATTTCTTACTTTTATTGGATAAAATTGTCCACTATTTGATTAAATTTTTTTACTGTTTCAAAAAGGAAAATCCCTTCTCGTAGTCCATTGCCAATGATATCACTGTTGTTGTTTCAAGCATCTTCTTGAGTTCATCTCTAATCATCTTAAATTGGTTGTGTACCGGACATGGCATATTTTCATTACACTTTTTTAGACCTAAACCACAACCATTGTAAATACTGTCTCCATCAATAGCGAATACAATTGAACTTAGTTTAACTGTTCCCAGTTCCTTTTTACCCATTGAGAAGCCACCGGTAGGACCTTTATCAGAGTTAATAATGTTATAGCGTGATAATTTTTGTAAAATTTTGGAAGTATAGGCTGCTGGCGAATCTATTGCTTCTGCCACGTCCTTTAAACTCACTTTTTTGTCTAAAAGCGATTGCTCAGCAATGAAAATTGATGCTCTAATGCCGTACTCACAAGCTTTTGAAAACATTTCGTTACTTTTTACTGACCAAATATAAGTATTTATTTAATAGTGGATAATGATGTCCATTAATATTTTTAATGGGAGATAATTCGCTCTTTGGGGCTTGCTGTGGTTTACAATGTATGGTTTGAAAACAAATCAAACATGCCAATGTGGAGTTCAAATAATGGAACTCGGTTTAGACTTCAAACATAGATTCGTTCTAAATACACACACTTGTTCCTGAAAACAAAAAAGCATCATAAAAGATTCAGTAAGAATGAGGTAAAGAAGGGAGACTTTGATATTAAAATCAATATAAACCACCGTCATTCAAAAACACGCTGAAATATGGTTTTGCAGGTCGTGCTTCTTTTCTGCTGAAAACAATTCTTCCGTTTTCATCCAATCGCGGGTAGTGCGGGGTGTTGCGTTCTATTTTTTTAGGAAGCAGAATGAGATCATGCGTGAGACGATTCTGGAAAATATGCCTGACTTGCTCGCTGTCCCAGCCAATTCTTCCGCCAACATATTGATTATAATCAGTTCTGTATTTTATTTCACCGAACAAAATGCCGTGATTCAGTTTTCCGTAGGGAAGAGGTGTTAAATCGCGGTAGCCGCTTGGTGCACGATCTAGCGGATCTTTGTACCAAACGGAATTTCGTGTTTCTCCGGTCCAGAGCTGGAGTCCGAGTGCGTATTTTGACATGCTGTCGCGATAGGACAGAACCAAAGATCCTGTTCTGAACCGGTCTTTTGCCTGACCGCCAAAAACATCGTTTTCAAATTGAAGGTCGATACGCCCTAAACCTATATTCCAGGTTCCGGATCGTTGTGAGGTTTCTGTGTTGTCAAAATACCATAGATATGCATAGCCAAGAGAGTAGGCGCTTTTTTGCTGGTGCAGGGCTCCGGAATATTCAAAGTTGATCGGATTATCGAATCTTCCGCCCATTACTACAGCGCCGAGTTCGTGTCGCCATTCCCGCACATGGGTTCGGTTACCGAGATCATTTCCGAAAAGCCGAAACCGGCTTCCCGCATTTATTTGCGCATATCTGCAGCCAATAAATGTATTTAAACCAAGTCCGAAACTGCTTTGGTGACTTCCAATGGTGGCTAATAACTGAAACTTGAAACCGTAATTTATTTCAAACGATTGCCCGAAACTCCAGCCAGAAGTACAAATCAGAAATATGACGAATATTTTTTGCACGAAGCGATTTAGAACGAATACCTTGCCAAATATGTTTATGCAGTTATTCAGCGCCTGAATTTGCTACAAGTGTGATACCGTTTTCACTGATTAGGATCAACCGCTGTTTGTAAAGATTTCCTACAACCTGTTTAAATACTTTCTTGCTCCAGCCAGTAGCATGCTGAATGTCTTCCGGACTCGATTTGTCGGTTAAATGAAGAAATCCTTCGTTTTTGATGATCAGATCGAGCAGTTCCTGTGATAAACCATCTACTTTTCCGTAACCGTCTTCCTGCAAAACAATATCTACTTTACCGTCTTCACGCACGCGTTTTACGTATCCCGTGATTCTGTAGCCCATTTTCACTTCCTGACGCAAATCGGAATTGAAAATAAGTCCCTGGTATAAATGGTTCACGATTACTTTAACTCCTAAATCTGTTTTCTCACAAACTACAAGATCAACTTTCTCATTCGGCTGTAAATCGTCCATTTCAGCCGCCTGTAAATATCTGCGGATACGTGTTGTACCAACCAAACGATGCGTTACATCATCAACATATAAGTAAATGAGGTAGTATTTTCCTTCTTCGAGTTCTTTCGGTTGTTCACGGTATGGAACAAACAGGTGTTTTTCAACTCCCCATTCTATAAATGCGCCGTATTGATTTAATTCAACGCATTTCAGAACTCCGAATTGGTTTACGGTAATTTTCGGGACAAGTGTTGTAGCTATTAAGCGGTCTTCGGAATCTCTGTAGATGAATACAGAAATTACATCATCTTCCTGGAATTGAGGTTCTACATATTTGCCGGGAAGAAGTACATCATTTCCTTCTTCATCTACTAAATATGCACCAACGCTGGTAAATCTGTCCAGGCGTAAATCGTTCCAAGCTCCTAAATTCATGGAACAAAGGTAATCATTAGAATTGTTCAAAGTGTTCAACAGTTCAAAAACGAGTTTACTCTTTTAAGCCATTTATCTTTTTGAGCTTTGAACTAACTCAGTTTAGAAGTAAAGGTTACCAGCTGGTTTCGCAGCAATAATCATAACAGGCAAATTTTCGTCGTTTGTAATGAGTGATTGTGCAAATGAGTCGAATTGTGGGAGTAAGCTTTCTGAGTGATAAGCTATCGCGATCAGGTTGATATCGTTTGCGGTAACATACTGACGTACTTTTTTCGCGTATGAACCGCCGGGAGGCAATAGATTTACAGTACATTTCGCGCCTTTTTCGTCGTATTTATTGCGGATTAAAAGGACACGATTTTTTGTTTGCTGTGATAAGCCTTCATCGTTGTGTTTTTCACCGATAACGTGAACTGTGGCTCCGAAAATATTTGCCAAATCACCGGCAGGACTAACAATTTGTAAACTTTCTTTGGTTAAATCAATAGGAACAACAATGTTATTGATTTCCATGTGTTTGGTTTCCTTTTGAACAATAATAAAAGGGATGTCGCAGGAAACAATCACTTTCATTGCAAAACTTCCGGTTAATCGTTGCAGGCCTTTCATTCCATGCGTTCCCATCAAAATCAGCTGGGCATGCTCACGATTAGCAATTTTTGAAATATCGGTAAAAATATCTCCGACAGCAACCATTTTGGTTAACTCAACATGCTCAGGAACTTGTTTTGAGGCGATAATTGCGCTTAGTTTTTGCTCAACTGCCGGAATCTTAGCTTTATTATCTACCAAATTCAATAACATGATTTCGGTTCTAACGTGCGATCCCAGGAATAGTGCATATTCCAGGGCCGAATTACCAACGTCTGTCAGATCGTGTGGAACGATATACAAATTTCTACTCATAGTGAAAGTTTTCACCAAAATATAAAAAAAAGCCGTCGGTTATTTGTTCTTTTTTTAACAATCTTTTGTTTATGAATAAATGCTGAATTTTAACGAACATTGGCGCGTAATAAAGTAACAATTGACTGGCGTGATTACCTTTGCATTTTACTTTTGCTCATGTTGCCAATAGTTTTACTCTTAATAGTTCTCTGCGAAGGGGTTTTTATCTCATCATTAGTAGTTTACAATCCTGTTTTCGGGACAGCTTTCGCTGTTTTTCAGTTTGTTTCGCTTGGCGTTTCCATGTATTTGCTTGTCAAAAATTTCCGTAAAGGAAGAACTGCTGATTATAAAGCCGGATTCTATGCTTTCGGATCTGCCATTCTGCTTTCGGTTCCAACTATATTGTTTCTGGTTCCCGGAATTGTATACCTGGTTTCGTTGAATGAATTGTCGCTGTTGATCGCGTTCTCATTGTGGTTTTTACTGTCAATCGGGATCCTGTTCGGAATTTTCAGAGGAAGATGGAACTGGAAGGTTCATAAACATGTTCTTGAATTCGAGAATTTACCGGAAGAGATGGATGGAACAACAATTGTTCAAATCAGTGATTTACACATCGGCAGCTTTTTCAATTTGTACCACAAAGTAAAACCGGCATTTGATAAAATTTCTGCAATTAACCCGGATTACCTGTTTTTTACCGGCGATTTGGTGAATAATATTGTGGATGAAGTGGACGGTTGGGAAGAACAACTGTTAGGATTAAAAGCGAAAAAAGGGAAATACAGCATTTTAGGAAATCATGATTATGGTGATTATGTGAAATGGGAGGATGATATCCAGAAGAACTCCAATCTTGAATCATTGATCCGTAAGCACCAGGAAATCGGATTTACCCCGTTGCTGAATGAATGGGTAGAATTGAGCAGTGAATTCCATTTACTTGGTGTTGAAAACTGGGGGAAAGCTCCGTTCCGGCAAAGTGGTAAACTGGCAGAAACGCTGGCTCCACTGCCTGAAAGTTCGTTTAAATTATTATTATCGCACGACCCGAGCCATTTTGATGAGCAGGTGGTTGGAACCGGAATTGATCTGACACTTTCAGGCCATACGCACGGAATGCAATTCGGAATTGAACGATTCGGAATTAAATGGAGTCCTGTTTCCTTACGCTATAAAAAGTGGGCCGGATTATACCAGGTTGGAAAACAGTTTCTATATGTAAATCGTGGTTTTGGCTATTTAGGTTTCCCGGGAAGAGTGGGGATTTACCCGGAAATAACTCATCTTGTTCTTCGTACGAAATCAGAGATTTAATGTGAATTGATAGGTTCCGTTCGATTCATTCGGGAAAACGGCCTTCATTCCAAGGCTTTCAGCCAATTCCCGAATAATAGATAATCCGAGTTTTTGGTTGTATTCCGGAGCATCAAAATTAAATTTGGCACCGCTATCTGAAATCGTTAACTCCATCAGATTGGAAGAACTGATTTTAAAGCTTAGGAGAACAGCGTTTTTTTTCGATTTATGTAAGCTGTATTTGAGTGAAT